>CANRKV010000011.1 GCA_947631305.1 uncultured Jeotgalicoccus sp. | reverse complement strand
TTCGTGTTCTCTAAAAATTGAATTCCTATATCAGCGGCTTTCGTATAACTTCTTAAGTCTTTATAAGGCACCCGTTCAATGAAGATTACTTTATTCTGAAGGGCCAGTTTCTTATGATAAGAAATTAAATTCTGTCTTTCCTTACCATCGCCAATCATAAATAATACTGCATCTTCTATATTTACAAATGCTTCCAGCAGTTTAAAGAGTCCTCTGCCATCCTGCATACCGCCCTGGTAGAGTACTACTTTTTTATTAGCAGGAATATTATATTCTTTTCTTAATGGAAATGTTTTAACTTCATCGATATCATACAGCTCCGAATAGTTATGAACAGCAGCAGGGAGTTCTTTATAAAGATCATGATGATAGTCTGCTCTTGTTTTATTTTCCACAATAACTTCGTCTGTAAAGTTCAGTAAAAATTTCTCTATTTTATATATCTTGTCAAAACTGTAGTGCGTCCGGCTTGTCTGTACTTCATGAGAATCATATATTAATGTTTTTCGCTTCAAGCGCAGCTTGGCACAGACTATTCCCTGGATTAATGTGTTCAAGTCATGCGCATGATAAATATCAGTATCATACTTTCGTCCGAGAAGAATCATTTTGAACATCAACAGCATATTTGGTATATGCTTAGTTAAAATAGATGACTTTATTTTATCAGTTATCTTTTCTGGTAATTCCAGCTTTAAAGGTCTGTTTACAAATACTCTTTCTCTCACTTCCTCACTTGAAGGGAGATGTATTTCCGTCAATTCTTTTTTAGCGATTACAGTTACTGTATAATCTAAATCAGCCAATGCAGAAGCTTCCCGCAGTACTCTTGCATCATTCATAAAATTATTCCATACGAACATCGTTACCTTTTTCATTTGCAACCCTCTGTATTTTAATATATTGTTTTAAATTATGTCTTATTAACATTATAATAGAAGTTAATGTATTTTAAAATCTAAACAAGAAATGGGTCTATAACATTGATGAAAAAAATAATTTGGACAGTTGTAATTGTCCTGCTGCTAATACTGATTGGCGTCGGTATTTATATTTACAGTCTTTATAATACTTTTGATGAAGGTGTCAGCAGCTCATATGAACCGACAGACAGAGAAAAGTCTGATTTACGGGAAGAAGATGCTAATGTTGAAGACAGCTTCACAGTACTGATTCTTGGTACTGATGAGAACGAATCGCGTGCTGAAAAAGATAATTTAGGCGGCGATGATTTCCGTACAGACAGTATGATACTCGCAACTTTTGATAAGAACAGCGATGATGTAAAATTAGTCAATATTCCAAGAGATACACTTGCATATATAGAAACTGAAGAGTATTTCGATAAAATTAATCATGCACATATGTACGGAGGTCCTTCAGCTTCTATGAAATCTGTGGAATCTATGCTCAACGTTCCCGTGGACTATTATGTCCGTATAAACATGGCCGGAGTTGTTGATATTGTCGACTCTGTCGGCGGAATTGAATTTGATGTCCCGTTCGATATGAACGAGCCTGATCAGCACGATACAAGCAGAATTGAACTCGAAGCCGGCGTTCAGGAACTGAACGGAGAAGAAGCGCTTGCTGTAGTTAGAAGCAGACGTGTAGATTCAGATTTAGGCCGTGGAAACAGACAAATGGAACTGGTTGAAGCAGTGCTTAACAAAGTTAAATCATCCGGCGGTTTAAGTAAAATAGATGATTTAATAAAAGTTGTCGCAGATAACACAAGACATAACTTTACATCTAAAGATATACGTCAGCTTGCTTCATATTATGCGTTTAATGATATTTCGTTCGATTCTACACAATTACGAGGTACTGATTACTGGAACCCGGGCAACGGTGCTTATTTCTACAGAGCAGACGATGAACACTTATTTGTTCTCTCAAACACAATTAGAGATATACTGGAAATAGAACCTTCCGAACCTTTTGATTTACTGCAGCTCAGATTAGGCGATTATCTTGTACCTTACGAATACCTGGATGAATATATGATGACTGAGCATCAGCCTGAAATCATTCCATTTTATGCCGAAGAAGGATACGAAAGTCCTTACGGTGATGGTTTTGAAACTGAACAATTTGATTATGAAGAATCCGATATTGAAGGTGAAGATGATTTAGAAGACACTACAGATGGTAACTTCAATCAGAATAATCAGGCGCCTCAAGATGAAAATACTAATGAACAGTCACAGGAAGAAAATTATAATAATGAAGGCACGTACGATGATGGTACAAACAATCAGCAGGACGATGGTTATTATGATGACGGTACAAACAATCAGCAGAACGATGGCTACTACGATGATGGTACAGAAACACAAGATGAATACTATGAAGGCAGCAATAGCGATTCACCTAATAATGGTTACTATTATTAATTAAGTGGAGGTGGCTGTTTTGAGAAAATCATATGACAAAGTATCTAATGTCCATGAAATGATGGATAATCTGGAAGAACTGATTAAAAACAGCAATCAGCCCAAGATTGAAAATGAATACTTTTATATGAATCACGAACATAAAGAGTTATATTTATCTCTAAGAAGTTATTTTTCAGAATCGCAGAATAACCCTTCTGTAGATGCAGCGTGTTACATTACTGCGATTCCTGAAATATATGAAGTAGTAAATATTTTCGACTATATTTTTCCGCTCGACTGGATTCAAAAAGACGGCAAGTTATCAGAGGAATTTAAAAAGTTAAAACCGCACATCCAATATATTGCACTGGCAGCAGCAGAAGCGAGCAACATTAAATTTAATACCCGCCCTGCTCTGTCTCTCGGTATGGATTACTGGAATATTGAACAGCTTAAAGTGTTTTGGCAGTATACGATTATACGAAGAAAAAATGCGATGTAGGTGATGAAATGGAACTTAAAATAACTGATGATCAAAAGTACTATAATCAATGTCTCGAAATTAGAAAAGAAGTTTTTGTTGAAGAACAGAACGTGCCTATGGAATTAGAGGTAGACGAGTTCGAAAAAGAAGCAGTTAATATTCTTCTTATGCTTGATGAACGTCCTATCGGCACGGTCAGATACCGTGATGTCGGTGAAGGTTTAATAAAGGTTGAGCGCATGGCTGTAAGAAAAATTGCCAGAGGTCTGCATCTCGGACAAGCTCTTATGAATTTTGTTCATATTCATGCTGAGGAGAATGGTTACACACGCGCAAAGCTCGGCGCACAGGTACACGCAATTAAGTTCTATGAGAAACTTGGATACCACGTTTCTTCTGATGAGTTTGATGATGCAGGCATCCCGCATAAATATATGGAAAAAGAATTATAAAAAAATTGAGTCCTGTAATCAGGACTCAATTTTTTTATGGCTGTTTATTAATTCAAACAATGTTTTTTCGATATCTTCAATATGTCCCAGCTCGCTGCCAAATACATTGTTGTCACTGTTTTTAGCAATTTCGCTGAGCACACTGCCCTTTTCGTACAGTGACCATATATTTGTACCGGAAGAAACATAATCGCTGTATTTTGATGCTAAATATGGATTCTTCTTCATGTACTCTTTAGTATTTGCATCACTTAAAATTAAACAGTCGAATTCTTTTGAAGCATTAAGAAATTCAAAGTATTTTAAGTATGTATTCACCTGTACAATTTCAGACACACCCTGTGTAATCACCTGGCTCCTTACTTTCGAAGTATCATTTGTAAATATATACAGCTTCGCTTTGATCTTATGCTCTTTAATTTTTTTGGCAATATTTATAATATCTATCGCACTTCTGGTTTCATAAAAGTTTCCGAAGTAGCCGATATTATACTCATTTTGATCAAGTGATACATAATGCTTATCTATATCATAATAATATTTGTCCAGAGACGGGTGCCCGGAAATAACCGATTTTTTATAAACCATATTTTTGAATTCATCATTAAAGCGTTCCAGCATTACATCCTGCTGGTTAATATTAGTAAATACAATTTCATCTGCGAAAATAAATGGCAGTACTTCACACATATTAAACAGATTGGTATTGATATATTCTTCGAAGTTTTTAGGCACTTTTTTCTTCAGTTTTTTTACTTCTTTAACTGTAAAGTAACCTGCTTTACGCGCTTCGTTTTTAATATCATATAAAATAGGATCTGAGAATTCAGCAGTCCACTGTAAGTTGCTGTTATCCTGTTTAAATTCAAATGCAGCCATATGTGATCCCGGCCATAATGCACGGCTGTAAATCTTATCATAGTTATATAATTCAACCCGTTTTTTAACTTTGTCCACAAAAGATTGAATATAGTTTGCATTTGAAAAAGATGAGGCAGTATTAATCATATACTTAGTGTCAATATACGGATTAGCTATTACTTCGAGAGAAGGATCCATCCCTCTGACATCCGTCATATCATTAAATACAACATCCACCGGCTCTTTCCCCTGATTAATACGTTTAGCCATCACGACACCGCTTGTATCGACAAATGGAGGGAAACAGTAGCTGATATACAGTGTTTTTGCCAGATCTTTATTAACCTGCTGATAAGGATAAAACTCATCCTGTTTATATTTTATTAAGTCTGTCACTTTACTGTAATCATCCATATTCAATACCAGATATTTGTTTATAAATAATGCCTGCGAACGCATTCTGTCTATAATTAAATTTCTGACATCCAAATCATCTTCGTACTTTAATAAATGCTGCAGCGCATCAATAACGTTAATTCTGTCCAACACATTAAACTGAAACGAAACTTTAGCACGGGATAATGTCCCCTGCCCTTTATATCTGTAATAAACAGCCGTCTGCTGATTTATTTTAATAATCGGTTTAAATTCTGTTATTAATGCTGCATACAGCACTACATCTTCGCCATTGTTAAGAGTTTCATTAAATTGTGTATTCAATAAAAAGCTTGTCGGTATAATTTTTGCACCATTTAAAGACAGATTTTTTCCTACATCGAAATAACTGTTTGGATACTGCTTAAGCCTGAGCAGTTCTTTATTAATCACATTATTTCCATGATCATCTCTGGTCTCAACAATTTCATGCAGCTGGTTTAATAAAATAGTATATGGCTCTGCTTCTGACAGTGAATTTTTTAAGTAGTCTGCAGATAATGTGTCATCGACATCGAGAAAAGTAATATATGAATAGTGTGCATTATTAATACCCGCGTTCCGGGCAATTCCGACGCCCTGTTCTGAATACAGGATTTTATGATTAAAAGGTTTCTCCAGATTATTTAATAATCCTTCGCTCTTTTCATATTCACCATTAAAAACAAATATAACCTCAAAATACTTAGTGCCGAGAGTCTGCTTTTTGACAGAATCAACAAGATCCTCTATAAATTTCTCTCCCCGATGTACCGGAATAATTATACTTATTCCATACTCTGAATTACTGACAGGAAAAAGAGTTGTTTCATCTTGAACTTTTTCGTCCGAAAGTATTGAGTTTTTAATTTTATTTATTTCTTTTAATCTCTCTCTAATCTTTAAATTAGACATACTCATACACTACTTTCTGACAAACTTTTTCATTTTCAAACCCACTTTAATAGGCAGAAAACTTTGATATTTTTTTATCTGTCTGTTTAATCTGTCGTTCTCATTTTTCAGAACTGATATCTGACGGTCTATATTTTTCAGTTCATTTAAAGCTCTTTCCTCTTTTTCTAAAGACTCTAATGCTATTTCTTTTAATTCATCATAAGTTAATTTATTCATTTTATAAGCACCTTATAGATATTGAATTGCTTGTAAATATCCCATTACAACTATAATAACCGAAAAAATCATTAAAAGTATACTGTTCCCTATTCCAAATCTGGTATCATTTTTATCTGCCATATATGTCGTAGTTCTCTGCCCTTCAATCATAGCCTTTTTATAGCGCTTTTGAATATGTTTTTCTTTAATATTATATCCTCTTACAAAACGTGCATACAATCCTACAACCGGTATGCAGTCTCCATATTCCCGTAATTCACCAAAGTGAATCCACGCAGCCTTATTACACATTTGCTGTATTTGAGGAATCGAGTGACTGACAAAAAATATTGTTTTACCTTCTTCTCTGAATTCCTTCATTTTCGCAATACATTTACTGGCAAATGTATCATCGCCGACTGATAATGCTTCGTCAACTATCAGTACATCCGGATCTGTATGAACCGCAATAGCAAAACCGAGGCGTGCCATCATACCGCTTGAATATGATTTAATCGGCTGGTTAAGAAATTCCTCAAGTTCACTGAATGCGACAATATCATCATATCGTTCTTCAATTTCTTTTTCACTTAATCCGTGCATCAGACATTTCATATGAATATTTTCTTCACCTGTCAATTCCATATTCAGCCCTGCTGAAATGGCAATTAACGATGGTTTGCCATCCACATATATTTCTCCCGATGACGGTACCGTTACTCCGCCGAGCAGGTTTGAAAGTGTGGATTTTCCGGAACCATTTAAACCGATAATCCCGACAGAATCTCCCGGCTCAACTTCAAAAGAAACATTTTTTAAAGCGTGATAGTATTCCTGCTCTTTATTCATAAAAGGAACTAGTAATTTCCATAATTTTTTCTTATTGCTTGTCGTATTAAAGACTTTTGAAACATTATCAACTTTAACTTTATAAGTCATTTTTCCCACTTCCAAGTCAGTGTTAATTTAGGCATTTAATATTAGCCGTATTATATAATGGTTTAGCAATATCATTAGAAATTTGTGTAAATACCTCACTATATTTATAATAATCCCGCTGCTGTACAGTATATAAATTATTTTCATCCGTTAAATCCAGTACACTGTCTTTTTCTGTAAATGCCCAGATTTTGCTCTTACTGCCTCTGTAATCACTCAATTTAGAAGGAACGTATGGATTGTAAGGTTTTATACCTATTGTTTCTGCATCAAAGATAAGTAATACATCCATCAAATTAGTTAAATTCAGAAATTCAAAGTAAGGGGCATATTGATTCATCTCAATATACTCTTTAAAGTCACTTTGTCTGTAGAATGTCATTGTTTTCTTATTAAGATTAGTGAATACATGAATTTTAAAATTATTTATATTCGCTTCGTAAAGCTGCTTGGCTACCAGTTCAATTTGCCTGAATCCCCGCGTATCGTAAAAATTTCCAAAGTAAGCAATATTTATTTCCTGCTGATTAACTCTGTAAAATGATTTTTCGATATTGTACATCTCCGCAGGTAATGTTGGATGCTGACTGATTACCGCTTTACTGATCACTAAAGCTTTAATTTTTTCATCGAATCTTTCAATCATATAGTTCATCTGATACTGATTTGTAAAGATCAGTTCATCCGCGTACAGAAAAGGGATCACTTCACAGACATTGAATGAGTTGTCATCAATTAAATGACTGTATTCTTCGCCTGTATATTCTTTAAGCATCTCTATATAATCATCATCTTCTATTGGTGCATATCTTATATTAGAAGAAACATCTGTGTACAAGGGGTCTGAAAACTCTGCAACCCATTTTATATCAGGATTTTCTTTTTTAATTGCAAATGCAGCAAAATGAGAGTGCGGGAACATCACGCGCGAATAAATCTCATCGTATTTTTGTTCGTAAAGCTTGTACTTATGAAATGCACCTTCGATATATTCTTCTATACTGGTCCAGCTGCTGAAAGCCTGGGGTCCCGTCAGAACAAGTTGAGAATCAAGTAAATGCGACATAATATTAACCAGCTTATTGTCCTTATTTCTAATACGGCTCATATCATTCGAGATGACATCGACAATATCACCCGCTTCGAAAATTCTTTTGGCCATCACGTTACCACTCGTATCGTTAAATGGCGGGAAGCAGTATGCTAAAACAAGTTTACCGGCATCACCTTTATTTAAAGCTGAGTAATAAATGTTTTCGATACCGATAGATTTCATCTCTTTAATAAGAGCATCTTTGCTGACATGCCCTTTATCGATATGATTTTTCAATTTAGCTGTAAATACTTTATTAAAGTACTGCAGTACTTCCGATACTTTATCATCATATCGTTTAGAGATTTTACTATCTATATATTTAACACACATTACCGTTTCACGGCAGCTTTCCGGAATTCCTCTTTCAAGCTTACCACTTACGCAGATTCCCTCTGCTTTTTCAATCTCACCATTTAAATTAACAATCGCCATCAGGTTAGACATCCAAATGTTAAAACGGAATGAAAAATTATCAGTAAAGCTGTGGTGGAAAATCAGCTGCGACGGAATGATACAGTTCGTTTCCCGAATTAACTTTTCTATTGTCTGAGAATCAAAGCTGTATTTATCAATATGATTATCCGATAAAAACTTCTTATAGATTTTTGCATCTAAAGAGTCATTATCATCTATGTCCGTAAGATAGATTTTATCTTCGCTGAAGTTCAACTTTTCATTATTGAATTTAATTGTTAAATTCCCATCAATGATTAACACATGGGAATATTTTATATATACTTTAGCTTCTTCAACAGTACCGTAAATTACAGTATCGTCAGCAGCAGCTTCTTTTTTCAGCTCCTCGTAAATCCCTGAGTGATCTGTTACGAGGACAGTATTCATATTAGATATACTCCTCTTCTCAACTGTACTGTATTCCGGTTTAACTTCAGAGTCTCCAATAAATTGAATGACCGTCAGTCCCATCGGATGTGACTCAGACAATGAAGATATTACATTATTTATATATTGGGAATTTGCATCTGCTGTATTGATTCTATTAACTACCTTCATTAATATCCTCTTCTCCTGTTCCAGTATGCAACTTGCATTTTACCAAGTTTTGAGCTGCGCAGCTGTTCCAGTCTGCTTAGAGACTGTTTATACTTTTCCATTAAATCTAAATATCGTGTTTCAAGATCATTATCATTTACGAGGATACGGCCAGCCTGCAGCTGCTGATTTTCTCTTTGAAGCTGATTAATAATCTCATTATTTTTGTCATACTCCCTGAGAAGACTCTCAACGATTTCAAGTTCATATGATTTACTTTTTTGTTTAACATTAATATTCAGCATTCTGTATTTCTCCAGCATATTGCTGTTTCCTGTACCGGATTTAAGATGATAGAGATTATTTTTAAAATCTATATTTTCAATATTGTCAGCGGTGTTAAGCAATGTTTCATTAATTTGTTCATCACTGACAATAAAAGTTGCTTCTATATCATTTTCAGGAAAATCCTTAATAATTCTCCAGACATTACCGACATCAATTTTTGTTAAATCAATATACTTCTCCATATCATATTCCCGGAGACGCGCATATAAATCATTGAGTTTTTCATTCTTCTGAATTATAAGCATGACTGAGCGGCCATTATTATTGTCATCCAGTTCCATAAAAAATTTATTCATCATTAAGCACCCGTTTAAAATTTACAGATATTTTTTCGAATACCCTGGAGTTTTCTTTTAAGCTTTCTTTGGCATATGCTGTAATTGAGTATCTTCCGTCCGGGATATCAAAAGAAAATGTATTAGACTTCTGATAACCTGTTTTAACAGTTTCTTTCTTCCCTTTACGATCAATAAGATCAATTGCATATTCCATTTTATCGCCTGTTGCGTCAATGATTACATCAAGCGTATTTGTCTTTGATACATAAACTTCATTCATTTTTAGTTTTGGAGACGCATTGTTAACCAGTTCACTGGTCTCTTTCATTATTGCTTCAATATGATTTTCTAAATCATGATACGCCTTTTCCCAATCAACTCCAGCCATTTGTAATCACCTCAATTTCCTTACTTATAACAGTTTCCAGACCGGCCTGCTGTTTAATACTTTTTGACGCCTGTTCACTTATTTTTTTGAATTTACGTGCATGTTTATATAAGTATTCCACATGTTCAACCATTTCAGTCACATTATCTCTCGCTGCGAGCATTCCTGTTTCTTTATGAGTAATAAATTCAGGAATTCCCCCAATAGCGTTAGTCACCGGTACCAGGCCGCTGCTCATAGCTTCACCTAACGATACACCTTGTGAATCATGGCGTGACGGGCCCAGATAAATCCCGTGATCTTTATGAATTAGAGGAATATCATTCTGTTTGACAAACCCTTTATGCAGGGTGACATTCTCAAATTGCTTTAAGGGATTAGTCAGCACATTAAACAATTTCCCGTCACCGTAAATATTAAATTCAAGTTTGTGGAAATATTTTTTCCTGCTTAATTGTTTAATGACTTCCACAGTTATATCATTTGCATAGTTTTTAGCTGTAAATGGTCTTATACTGCAAATTTTCAATCTGTCATCAGCAGATTTTTTATGATACTGAAACAGTTCATCGTCGATTATATTATGGATAATATGATAATTATCCGGCACTACCCCGACATAAGGATCAACGTACAGTTCCTTAAATCTGCGGGATACATATATAAATTTAATATTTAAATCATTACGTGTCATAATGTCCTGCAGAAATTCTTTCTGCGTCTCAAATACAGTATCTTTTCTTTCCAGTGCATTATCGAGCTGGCTGATATTTTCCAAAAAGTTATAATATCTTCTATGCCAGGCTTCCGCTTCAAAGCCGTGAAGCCAGACAGCTATATTTGGCCGTTCTTCTGCATCCAGCTGATCAATACCGTAAAACATTTTTTTATTAATAAAGTGAAATAACACTGTAGAATAATCATTAGCTTTTAAAAATGATGCGATTTGATACTCATCCATGTATTTAATGTGTACACCATCGTAATATTTATCTTTTAAAACTTTTGTAGTTATAACGACAATATCAACATCTAATCCTTTTTGCTGATAAGCTTTTACTCTTCTGTGCAAAAAGCTGTTTGCGTATAGGTTTTCCAATGTCGGATATGCGTTGCATATCATTAAATACTTCTGCATTGTTCTACCACCCTTATAGATAATCAATTAGTTTGTAACGGAATTTAATATGAAGGTAACTTCCTATCAGCAGGAGAACAACTGTAATTGCCCAGAAATATATATGCTGCTCCATTGTTCCATAAAATAATCCGTCACCGTAAATCATAGCATTACGGAAGTTCTGTACAAGATAAGCAAAAGGGTTTAAATCTGAAATCATTTGAAGTAACCCGCCTCGTTCTCCCGGCTGCCAAAATATTGGAGTCATGAAGAAGCCCATACGTATAACATTTTGCAGTACATTTCTAACATCCCGTACAAGTATAATCAGCGTACTCATTATTAAATTCACCGCGAAAATTAATGCAAATGATGCGACAACAAAATAGATAAGCATTAAGAAATACATCGGGTTCACAAATCCGTTAAAGATTGAGATAAGCATTATAATCAATGTCATAAATGACAGATTAATTAAACTGTTGGTAAATGAAATCGACAGCAGCACACTGGATGGAAATCTCATCTTGGTCACTAATCCAAGCTGTGCATAAATTGCGTTTGAGCCGACATTAATGGCCTGTGAAATAAACAGCCATGGGAATAACCCTGAAATAAGGTAAACAATAAATGGAATCTCTGAATCCGGTGCTGTTGCGCCTCTCAGGCCCAGACCGAAAATTAAATAATAAATTGCTGCCTGCATCAGAGGCTGCAGAAAGTTCCAGAACAAACCAAGGTAGTGATTTGAGTATTCACTCTTAACATTGTAAATTGACAACTTCCATATTAAATGGATATTTTGAAATTGCTCTTTAAATAAAGTTATAACGTGATTCATGACATTCCCTCTTATATGTTCGCTTTTTAAATTTAAATTTGTATCTCATTTATTATAATGGTAATTCATATCGGTGTCATTTAAAAACCAATATTAAAAGAAAAAGAGCAGACTCATGTCCACTCTTTTATTTGTCTATTATTTTAAACCTAAAAATAATATTCTCGTAGGCTTTGTCAAACTGAATAAGTATCCGATAATTACCGGAATTGCTACACCGAGCACTGTAAATTCAAATGCCGTTACATTATATTCCAATACTGTTCGGAAGAATATATTCACCGGCAGGTGCAGATACATTATTACAATTGAATACTGTCCTATCACTTTTAAAATTTCTTTAATTGGGAACTTCTCAATTACACTGCTGATGTATATAACCGGCATAAAGAACAGCAGAGGGATAATAATATCCAGGATAAAATGATTGTAGGAACTCATTTTTAAATTCAGATAAAAATCCAGTTGACCATTTACATTTATAAAAATTACAATTGCTGCGAGTGCTGCAGAAATTGCAGCTGCAGTAAATGAATCATGGTATTTTCTTATAATCTCCTTACTGTAATAACCGAGTGAATAATAGAATATTGCAATCATTACTACATTGGCATTCCAGAGCCAATCAAATGAAATAATAAATTCACTGTGTCCCACAACAAATAATGCTGCAATGATAAAAATTTGAATCCATTTATAAAAATTACTGATTATACCGAGCAGCAGCTGTGTAAGCAGCAATACCGTTATAAACCAGAACACACCGTAAGGTCCCTGCAGGCCGCTTCCGCCGTACAGGAGATTATACAGATGATCCGGCAGCAATTCTAAACTCTGCATATTAAATACTGCAAAAATCACAATGCCGTAGACAAAGTACGGCAGCATCATTCTGTATGTTTTATTACCTGCCCACCGTCCAAAGCTTTTGAACAGTACAGGCTTAAATAACACACCTGATAAAAAGAAGAACAGCGGCATTCTGAACCAGCCTAAATATATATCTAAAAATGGGTGGCCGGCATGACCGAGAACAACCAGTATAATACTGATTGCCTTGGCAATATCCAGCCATTCTATTCGTTTTTTCTCCACCTAATCACCAATCTGCCAAGCTATAATTTTAATGCATCCATAACATCTCTATATAACAGCGGTATAAAAGTGTTGCTGAAAGTTTCTGTCATATGGTCATGGTCAAAGTAACCAATTACATTTCCGACAACAGGATTACAATATTCCGGTCCGCAGAAATAATTACTGTAATCGGCATACAAAACGTTTGCTGGTTTGCTGTCTAATCTTTCCCATGCCGAAGGACTGTTATAAACATCATCCTTAACTATTTTACATTCAATACTGTTGCGCCCATGCTCTTCAATACACTCAGGTACCGAACCTTTAAAGTAAGGCGTATCTCTTAAAGCCAGAATATTAATATTCGCTTCTTCCAGCTTTTTAAATTGCTCAATAAATCCGTCCGGCACATCATATAAGTCAGAATACGCAATATCAGCCAGGGTAACAACTAAATCGACATCTTCATCGATAATTTTATCGATAACCCGTTTATTCCACTCGATACATTGTTCTGTATAATTCTCTGTGTCAGTTGTAAATCTGCATCCGGCTTTAGTGATATTAATTAAACGCAGATTTTCCTCTTCAGCAATATGCTCCAGCGGAGACACCCAGTGTGTAGATTTAGAGCCGCCTACTACAGCAACCGTATAATCATAATTTTGTTCTTTGCCATAGTCGCACACTCTTACTTCCGAAGATTGAGGACTCACCTGACATTCATAGGCAGCTGTTTTATCATCCAATACTGTACTTAAAGAAGGCACAGGCTCTTTTTCTTCCAATGATGAAATATCATATTCTGCAGCGTGCACCATGACGCCGGGATAATCTTCACTTCCTGCCTCCAGCGGCATATTCTGATTGTTCATATAGAAGTACCAGCTGCTTATGCTTATAACAAGTACTGTTATTAAACCGATAATCGGGCTGAATCCTTTAAAGGTAAAATTATGTTTGTTTATAAAGTTAATTATTGGTTTTTCAACTATATTTGTAGTGATATAACTCAATATTACCGATATGAGTATTATTATAATTCCGTGCGTTAATGATACAGTTTCAACATTAAATATTTCATAATAAAATATGAGTATCGGCCAGTGCCACAAGTAAATCCCGTAGCTTAAACCGCCTAAGAATCTAAGCGGTGCCGCACTCAGAAGTTTTTCCACTCCAAATTTACTTGGATTCTGTCCCGCGATCAGTATTAATACTGCGGCACTTATCGGAATCAGTGCGATAAATCCCGGGAATGTCCCCTGTACATCCAGTAAGATACCTGTAAATAATAATATTCCGAGCCCGAGCCATCCTAATATAAAACTTAAGTACTTATGAATATTTAGATTAAATATATAAATCATCAGCACTCCGCCGACAGCAAATTCGAATACACGTGCACCTGTATCAAAATAAGCCCATGGCTGGTTCGCAGATGTTATATAAACAGAATATATTAATGATGCTGTAAATAATATAAGCAGTACTAGAGTAAATACTCTTTTCAGACTTATGTTCATTTTTTTACTGATGAAAATCGCTAATGATATGATTACAAACCATATGACGTAAAACTGTCCCTGTATCGACATCGCCCAGAAGTGCTGTACAGGGCTTTGGGGATTGTTCTGATCTAAATAGTCTGTTCCCGATATTGCGAGCTGCCAGTTTTCAAAATATAACAATGATGCAGCTATTTCTTTAATTGTTGCTGTAAATCTTACATCGGGCAAAATAAAAAAACTGCCTATAGTAATGAATATCATTACTATTAAAGCACTCGGCAGTAATCTTCTAAGGAGACCCAATATGAAATTACCGAACTTTATGTATCCGTCTCTTGCATATTTCGACAGTAAAGATGTAGTAATTAAAAATCCTGATACTACGAAAAACACATCTACACCGCCGGAAACGCGCATCATCCAAATATGATAAACAGCCACGAGAAGTGCTGCTATCGCTCTCAGCCCTTCTATTTCCGGTCTGTACTGCCTCTTTATATCCATATACCTAATTACCTCTTTCAATTATCCTATAAGTAAAATCAGTATATAATTTTAGCATATTTCAAACTGCTTGTCCCCTTACGCTTTCACTATCCGCTTCAGCTGTTCAATCTCCACAAAGCCGATAGAGTTTTTCTCATTCAGCTGCACATATGACGGCAGTTTATCTGCTGATTCCAGTGATTTCTTACTCACCTGGAATTTACCGATAATCACCATAACTCTGTGAACGAGAGTTGCCAGTTCATCCACGATACCCTGGTTCAGTTTCGATACCTCCAAGTGGACGATTGGATTTTTACGTTCTTTCGACGGAAACATGATTGTCCGTATCCACTTCAATTCGCTTGCTGTCAGTTCCTGTTTTGTTTTTAATTCAAGTATCAGGAACGGGAATCTGTCTTCATCTTTAAACGCATTGTCATACTGCAGTTTAAAGTGATAAAATTCAAAGCCGTGTTCTTCATATCTGATTAAATACTGATGTTTTTCCTGCTGCACAAAAAACACAGTACCGTATTCTACATTTGAACTGTTTTCAAGCTCCTTAAATTTATCAACTACATTAACGAGCTGCGAGTAATCGAGCAGCACCTGTCCTGCCTTTTGTCCCTCTTCCGACTTTTTCTGTGTTACTGTAATCTCCACTTTGTCAGATGTCAGCACCGCTTTTTCCTTGCCGTGAAACAGGCTGGATGTTTTTAATTTGTGAAATTCCCCATATGTATACCCCATCGTTTTGATAGCGGGTAAGTACGATTCAAATATCAGATCTTCCTGCACCAGTTTTCCAAGCAGCAGATCGACTGTGGATTCAGCGGGCACATCTATTTTAATAATTGAAATGCCGCTTTCAAAATCTCTCACTTTAACTTTTAGTTTCAAGTTGCTCTCTCCTTCTCCAGCTGGACAAATGATTTTAATATGTCCACTCTCAACGCGACCAGTTCCCGGTCTTCATACATTGATTGTACTTTAACATCACGCAGTTGAGAACTGTTTGACGGAATTTTCTCCGTGATAAATTTCATAAATGTAATTGCATAGTCTTCTTTAACATTCGTTGCCTGATACGGAACATAAAAATCCGTTACATTATTATTGTAAAAACCTTCGAGCTGGAAGCGGCTTTTATCGGAGTTTTCGAGCCATGATTCATCGTACTGCGACCAGAAACGGTCCGCATGGTTATCAATAATTGTATCTTCTTTAATACATGTTATATCTGTGCTGTCACATGATTCGTCAAAGTCCTCAATCGGCAATGAATAGATATGTCCAAATTCATGGATCAGGTTGCGGTACTGTGTCGCTTTGTGCATATTGTCTCTCACATCCATTGCCAGCACCGTACCATCTTCTTTAATCGTCACATAGGCTGCCGTGTTCCCTTCTCCATCCGAAAACAGACGGTATTCATTAATGTCCTCTATATAACGATTCGGAAATACTTGCTGGAATACATTCCACATTGACTTAAATGTTCCTTCATCACCGGACGGCAGCGGATTTTTTACGTCACTGCCGATAATTTCAAAGTTTTCTATCTCGTAATTGATAAATGTTGTCCGTGTTCTGTTTTCAAAAAATATATGCGGTTCATCCTGCAGGTCGACATATTCCCTCAGTTCTGACAAATAACGGTCGCCGAGGTCCGCACATGTTTCAATTGTACTGCAGTCATCATGCACAACTTCTTTTGACCAGTCGATATTTGCTTCAAAGGTCTCACTATCCGGGCTGATTGATTCCAGCAGTTTAAAACCGCCGGTAAATATCAAAATCAGTACCATAGCGAGTAATAACAACTGGATAAAAACCTTCCCTGATCTACGCAGACCCGTTTCGGGTATTTGGCGGTTTTCCGCTTTCGTACTGCTGATAAATTCACGTTCTATAAGAATTGTCTTTATCTTATTTAAATAATTATGGTAATTTGGAATGCCGCTGTCATCAAGAATAATTAAATCATTTTCATTTACGTTTGGTATATATTCACCGCAGGTAAACACAATGGTCTCGAGCTGGTGTTTACGCGCAAAGTTTAATAGATACCTGAAATCCCGTTCACCGATATCTGTCGTTAAAATAATTTTATTAAGCTGCTGTAGATACTTTGCTCTTGGGTTAAATGTTTCATACACATTAGAGTTAACGATAAATTCCTCATCAAAGGCAATACCGTAGGGTGCTGAGACTGTCTGTGCACTGGAGTGAGTTACTCCGCTTTTTCGCAATGTCTCTTTTAATTCGGCAGTCAGCGCTGTTTCTTCCGAGCTGAAATTAGTATGAAGATACACATCTTCGTAAGTATGCTGGGCTGCGAGGACGGATAAAAATACGCCGCCGGTAAGATTCTGTTCCTGATTTTTATATATACCACCGGCTGCGAGTATCGCCATTTTTATTCCTCCCTGTCTTTAAAGTACCTTCTGAGTGCTTTTTGATTTTTTACAGTTCTGTCGAGTATAAACAGCGTCTTCTCATACTGTTTCTTAGCAAAATTATAATCGTAGTCCGTTTCCAATTCCCGGCCGTCTATAAATATGATGACGAGTTTGCCGTTCACCATTTTAAAATCAATCAGCTGGCGCAGGTTCACAAAGAATGGATTTTTGTATTTGCAGCTGTGCAGCGGGAAAAATACAAACTGATATTTCTCGTCGATAATAATCGGCTGCAGGCGATGTACATTATGTATCAGTTTCACGTTCTGACGTTTTACTTTTATACTGCTTGAATAAAAGTATACCAGTGTATCGTCAATCCACTTCTCCGAAGTCTTACTACAGTATATTACACCATCAGTATGAACAGCACGGCATAAGTATCCGGGCTCTGCTGCCGGTTCAATATAGAGCACCTGCGGAGACAGCTCAGGGACAGTCAGCATATTCTCACCCCATCATCAATTTAATAAAGCCTCTTAATTATAACCTTAAGTTAACTTATTTAATATAAATATAACTTTTGTTAACAAAAATATCATTTAAGTTGTATTAAGCGTTCGTTTTCAGCTCTTTCAGCGTTTTATCATCTGCAAAATATTTCATATATTATAGACATCCGGAAATATAGAATATGAATCGATTCATTTAAGGACTGCTTAAATGACAGTAAACGATAAAATAACTTCCTACGAACCGATGATTCACAGTATTGTGCAGCAGCTGAATATTTTATATGACAAAGACGAGTATATGCAGATCGGCCGTATTGCTGTTTTTGAAGCAATTAATAAGTTTGATGTGAGTAAAACTTCATGCAGTGAATCACAATTTGTTTTTACACTTATCCGCCAGCGGCTGATTGATGAAATACGGAAAGTGTCACGCTATCAGGAACGCTGTACGCCGGTTGACAATAACAGTCTCGAAACACACGCTGCAGGGGATTCTTATAACCTTGAAAATACAGCCGTCAAAGTACTGAATGCACGCGAATACCGGTGGTTTACACTCACTTTTTCAGGGTATTCGCTAAAGGAAACTGCTGAAGTACTTGGCGTCAGTGTCTCAACCGCAAAAAATATTAGAAAGAGTGCGAGAGATAAGCTCCAAAGAAGCTTGCCGCATTAAGGGGAAACACTTGTAATTCCCTGTATATATAGTATAATGTCAGTCATTATCACTATTGTAGTGGAGGAATTTACATGGACGCAAAGAAGAAGGAAAAAGAAGAATTAGATGTTAAAGTAGGCAACATTGTTTCATTTGATGACATGATTGGTAAAGTTGAAAAGATTAATGATAACTCTGTAATTGTTGATCTTACTATTAATGATAATTTTGACGAGCATGAAATGTTCGAAAAAACTGTAGTTAATCATAAAAGATACAAAATTATTGATGATTCGACAGATTAATATTTTAAAAAGGCAGTTGGCTTCAGCCAATTGTCTTTTTTTATACCTTTCATTGACAATAGCAATGAATTAAATATATATTTACATTAACATTGAAAAAAATTCCAAAGTGGGTTATTAATATGAAAAAAATTCTATGGACAATTTTTATTATTTTAGGTGTCGTGCTTCTTGCAGCAGTCATCTATATTCTTTACCTGTTTAATGCTTTTAACAGCGGGGTATCAGATTCTTATGAGGAAATTGACCGCGACCGTTCGGAACTCCGTGTCGACGATGTTGATGCATCAAACGATAACTTCACTGTGCTCATCCTCGGTATTGATGCCGATGCTGAAAGAACACAGGACGGTGAGATTAATGCAGATCACTTCCGTTCGGACAGTATGATTTTAGCAACGTTTGACCGCGATAGTGACGACGTTAAAATGGTAAACATTCCGCGTGATACGCTGGCGTATATCGATTCAATGAATTACTTCGATAAGATTAACCACGCTCACGCATTCAACGGACCTGTCGGTGCAATGAACGCAGTCGAATCATTATTAAACGTACCGGTCGACCATTTCGTCCGCGTTGACATGAACGCAGTAGTAGAAATAGTCGATGCAATCGGCGGCGTTGAATTCGATGTTCCTTATGAAATGAACGGTCTTCAGCCGGGAGTTCAGCACTTAAGCGGTGAACAGGCACTTGCAGTTATTCGCAATCGCAGCATCGACTCCGATTTAGGACGCGGTGTACGCCAGATGGACCTGATTGAAGCAGTGTTTAAACAGGCACAATCATTCAGCACACTGTCACAGGTTGACGATTTGATTAACATCTTTACGAGCAATACCAGCCATAACTTTGCGACAGGCGATATCCGCTCACTCGCATCATATTATTTATTCAACGATGTAGTATTTGAATCATCACAGCTGCAGGGTACAGGATTTACAGCCCAGTCTAACGGTGTATACTACGCATGGCCGGATGAAGAACATCTCTTCGCATTATCCAATACCATTCGCGATATACTCGGACTTGATCCATCAACAGCTGATGATCTGATCAGCATCAGACTTGGTGAACAAATCCAGCCGGTACAGGAAATCAGCACGGATTTACTTGAGAACTACACACTCGACAACCCGCCAGCTTACACTGAAGAAGGCGCTCAAAACCAATACGGTGACGGTTTCGGAATCGAATAATTTTAGCAAAAAAGCCATCTGCAGCTGCAGATGGCTTTTTTACTGCGTTTATATTTATCCCAAACCCGCCTATTTGCGGATTCTGTAAAATTTATAAGTATCTGTAAACCAGATCGAGATATTCAATGTCCTCAGCGACTTTGGAGAATTCTTTATCTCTTACAGCC
>CANRKV010000010.1 GCA_947631305.1 uncultured Jeotgalicoccus sp. | reverse complement strand
GAGACAGGTTCAAGAGATTTAAAATCTGTCACACCGTCAGCATTATATTCAGATAAAAATGCATTCTGCACATCGAGAAATTCACGGCTGATTTTTACTGCGGGACGTTCATTTGCCAGTCCGCGAAAAACTTCAAACCGCTCATCGAATTCCTTAGGCACTGATTGTTCTGTATTATTTTCCTGCTGCATATAAGAAATTAAAAAATGCAGTCTGTCTGTCTGACTCATCATTTACTATCACCCAATTCTAAAAAAAGGCTCACATCCTATGTAAATACATATGAATGCGAGCCTTTGAATATAAATTTAGCTTTAATTAAGCATCAGCAAGCGCATTGAATTCAGCTTCGTCAACACCAGTAAGCTTAACAACCCAGCTCTCATCAGCTTTTGCCGAGTTTAATAATGTCGGCTCATCTGTCGCTTTGTCATTTACAGCAACAATTTTACCTGCTAATGGTGATGCCAGATCAAGTACTGTTTTAGAAGCTTCCAATTCAAGCAGTGAATCGTTTTTAGCTACTTCTTCAGCTTTTGTAAATTCTACAAAGCCGACTGTTCCGATGTCGTCCTGTAACTCCGGAGTCATAATAAGCGTGTACTCCTCGCCGTTTTTTTCAACCCATAAATAGTTAGCAACTTTTTTCATTGTTATCCTTCTTTCTATTTTTTTAATTGAAATTCCGATGATACTAATTCAAGCGCACGCTGCCTGTTTGCAGCACCGGGCATAAGCGGTATCAGCAGTAGTTCATCAGCGCCGAACGTTTCTGCCAGTTCTTCCAGCTGATATTTTACGCTCTTTGAATCTCCCACTATCATACGCGAGCGGTTAGCCTCGAGCTTCTGAAGTTCTTCTATAGTATAAGTGTATTTCTCTGCAGTTTCAACAGATGGAAACCTTTCAAATTCACTAAAGTTCATTTTGCCGAGAAGCCATAAATCGAGCGCTTTTGCGAGTTCTTTCGCTTCGGCATTTGTGTCAGCAACAACGACAAATGGTGATACCATAACTAATGGTTTCTGCATAACCGGTGACGGTACAAATTTTTCTCTGTAGATACGCGCAGCCTCTTTCCCGACTGCTGTCTTATCTTTTGAAGCGTGAGGAAACAATCCAAATGTAAAACCGATACCCTGTCGTGCAGCGAGTTCCGCTGTCCGGACGCTTGTGCTGAGCACCCACATTTCCGGATTCGTCTCCCCCGTTGGATTCGCAGTGACTTCATTAAAACGGTGAGATTCGTCGTCAGTGTTTGTAACGTATTTTTTTATGTCGCTGATATTTTCTTCATAACGCTGTTTCCGCGGCCGCATTTCGTTCATCGACTTATTCACAGCAGGCGTGCCGAGCGTATTCCCGATACCGAGATCCACTCTCCCCGGGTATAAGCTTTCCATTACCCTGAAGTTTTCTGCAACTTTCAAGGGACTGTAATGCGGAACCATTACACCGCCCGAACCGAGCCTGATTGATGATGTTTTACCGAGTATGTGCATCATTATTAATTCGGGACTGCTGCTGGCAAAAGCATTCACATCATGGTGTTCAGCCATCCAAAAACGGCTATAGCCAAACTGTTCGGCTTTTTGTGCCAGTTTCACTGTATTTTTCAGTGCGTCATTCGCAGTCTCGCCTTCGTCGATAACAGCATAATCAAGTACATTTAATTTAAGCATTTTAAACAAATCCTTTACGTGATTATACAGACACTACTTTTAAGATCAGTGATGCGTCATAGACTTCGCTCTTCATATCGATCTGGTCCTCATCTGATGTATCAATGACATATTCACCTGAAATTTTTTCATTATCCAGATAGAACAGTTTAATTCTGTCAATACTTATAAAATCATGTTCCAGCATAGCAAGCATACTGTTCAGATGATCGAACTCTGCATAATTTTCATGCAGGAGAAGCTCCTTATTGCGCTCTTCTTTATATTCATTTAATGACTTCCGGTTTATGACCAGCTTAATTTTGTCTGACTTGATATCCAACTCTTTGAAATGCTGCATATCAATTGTAATGCGTTTCTCGCCAAGTCCGACGATATCATCGATAAAAGAAACACCGGTAAACTCTATATTACTCAAATTTGAAACATCCAGTAATTGCTTCATTTATTAACCCTCACACCATTTCATAATATTATGATTGTATCACAGTAACCTGTTGAACTCAGCAGGTCTGCTCAAATTAAAAGCGCTCAATATTGACAATAATTTTATAGATTGCTACTTTGAAAGTAATCACAATATGATACGTATAAAAGGAGCAGCATGATGAATAAAAAATACTCACCGTTATTTGAACCTTTACTTTTATCGAATGGAATTGAACTGTCAAACCGCTTCGTCCTGTCGCCGATGATTACAAACTCATCGACAATCGACGGCTATGTTACTGAAGAAGATGAACTCTATCATAGAAGACGCGCAGCAGCAGCACCAATCCAGGTTACGGGAGCCGCTTATATTGAACCGTACGGTCAGCTGTTTGAGTACGGCTTCAGTGTTGCGGATGACCGGACTGTTCCAGGTCTTAAAAAACTGGCTGCAGCGATGAAAAAAGACGGTGCTAAAGCGATTATTCAATTAACACACGCCGGACGTTTTTCAAACCAGGCAATATTGGATCTCGGTGTTGTTTACGGTCCGAGCTTTATGGAATTAAATACACCTATTAAGCACCAGGTACTGCCGATGACAAAACGTAAAATTGATACGGTGATTCAGCAATATGCTGATGCTGCAGGACGGGCAATCGAAGCAGGATTCGACGGCATTGAAATATCTGCGGCACAGCGCCTGTTAATACAAACATTTTTCTCGAAGTTCTCAAATGAGCGGGACGATGAATACGGTGCAGATACCCTTCAAAACCGCTCCCGCTTCGGCCTTGAAGTAATTAAAGCAGTGAGTGACGTGATTAAAGCAGAAGCACCTGAAGACTTTATATTTGGATTCAGAGGCACGCCGGAAGAAACACGCGGCGATGATGCCGGCTACAGCGTGGAAGACTTTTTACAATTTGTCGATTGGGCTGAGGAAATTACAGATATCCACTATCTGGCGATTGCGAGCTGGGGACGCAATATTTATCAGAATGAAGTCCGTGCAGCGGGACCTTATCAGGGACAGCCGGTGAACAAAGTCGTTTATGAACACGTTAAAGGCAGAATCCCGATGATGGCAACAGGCGGCGTGAACACACCGGACAAAGCATTGGAAGCACTGGAATATGCAGATATGGTCGGTGCCTCCAGCCCGTTCATTACAGAACCGGACTTTGTGCCTAAACTGCGGGACGGCCGTGAAGACGAAATTGATTTGCAGTTCACTATTGCCGATCTGGATGATTTAAAAATTCCAAAAGCCGCATTTAAAGATATTGTACGCATGATGGACTACGGCGAAGGACTGCCGCAAGAAACCCGCGATGAACTCAGACGACTGGCGGATGAAGAATAGCTGATTTATTTAGTTTCATGAACTCTGTCACTGCGACAAAGTTCATGGAATTTTTTATTTCACCTGCAATCAATAATTGAACCTGCCTATTTAAGGGTATTATTATTACGTATGCAATTACACAGTATTTTGAGGAGGATTATTTTGAAAAATGAACAGCTTGTTTTAGCTAAACGTCCGGAAGGTCTTCCGGGTGATGATGTTTTCAGATTTGAAGAGACGGATATAAAAAAACCTGAGAGTAATGAACTTTTAATAGAAAGTGTTTATATTTCAGTCGATCCATATATGCGCGGACGTATGAATGATGCGAAATCTTATGCGAAGCCTTTTAATATAGATGAGCCTTTAAACGGTCATATCGTCGGCAGAGTTGTCGAATCAAATGCTGATGGTTTTAGAGAAAATGACGTCGTGACAGGCAGATTATCATGGAAAAAATATAATACGGCTGCAGCTGAGAATGTTCAGAAAGTATCATCAACCGATGTACCCATCCATTTATATTTAAGTACACTCGGTATGCCCGGCCACACTGCTTACGGCGGCTTACTCAACATCGGTAAACCAGAGGAAGGTGAAACTGTTGTAGTGTCCGCAGCTTCAGGTGCTGTCGGTTCTGTTGTCGGTCAGATCGCTAAAATTAAAGGCGCACGAGTTGTCGGAATTGCCGGCGGTTCTAAGAAAGTGAACTATCTTACTGAAACTTTAGGTTTCGACGCCGGCGTCGACTATAAAGCAGATAATTTCAAAGATAAGTTAGCTGAAGCTGTACCTGATGGCATTGATGTATACTTTGAAAATGTCGGCGGCACTGTTTCTGATGAAGTGTTTAATCACCTGAACAGATTCGCAAGGATTCCTGTCTGCGGGGCGATTTCTTCGTACAACAGTAAAGAAGATAACGGTCCACGCGTGCAGCAGAAATTAATTAAATCACAGGCATTGATGCAGGGGTTCCTTGTTGCGCAGTTTGAAGATGATGCTGAAAACACGAGTAAGCAGCTCGCACAGTGGATTCAGGAAGGTAAAATTAAATCCGAAGTATCGATTGCTGAAGGATTCGATAAACTGCCCGAGGCTTTTAGAAACCTCTTTACCGGAGATAATTTCGGCAAGCAGATCGTTAAAGTATCGGATTCATTAGATTAATATATTAAAAAGCCGTTTGAAGATTTTTATAAGTCTTCAAACGGCTTCTTTATTTCTATTTTGTTTTAACTAACAGACTTACTACTTCAACATGTACTGTATGCGGGAATAAGTCCACAGGCTGTACTGTTTTTAATTCATAGCCGAATTCCCTCATCCAAGTAATGTCTTTTGCGAATGTTTCCGGGTTGCACGATACATAGACCACTCTGTCTGTTCCGAGTCTTGCGATGCGGCGCATTACTTTGCCGCCTGCGCCTGAACGCGGCGGATCCAGCATAAGTAAATCCGGAGTGCCCCAGGTTTCAAGTATTTCATCCATACCGCGGCGTGCATCTTTTGCAAGGAAGTACGTGTTATCAATGCCGTTATCCACTGCATTCCGTTTAGCCGATTCAATAGATGATTCAACAATTTCAATTCCTGCGAGCTCTTTTACTTTCCGGGCAAATGGCAGTGAGAATGTTCCAACACCGCAGAACAGATCAATCATACGTTCATGTTCTTTCGCATCTGCCATTTCAAGTGCCAGTTCCACTAATTTTTCCGCCTGTGTCGGGTTCGTCTGGAAGAATGTATCGAACCATGTGCGGTATTTATAGCCGTACATCACATCGTGAATATAATCTCTGCCGTGAAGCAGGTGTGTATCTTCAGACTGCGTACGGTCAGCAATATCTGTATTCACCATCCACATTATACTCTTCATATTATCAAAGCCCGCTGTCAGTTCTTCAATCAGTTCATCGATTAAAGGCTTTAATTCGCCTTCCGGTTTCTCGGTTGCGAATACTGCAAGCATCATTTCTTCAGTTTCCTGAGAACGTCTTACCATTAAGTGACGGAGCAGCCCGGTATGGTTTTCTTTATCGTATCCCGGCAGTTCGTGTTTTCTCGCCCATTTAGAAACAACAAGCATGGCATCAACCATTTCATTGTTTGCAATTAAGCAGGTATTGATATCGATAATTTTACGGAAGTTGCCGAGTTCGTGCATACCGAGTTCACCATTTTTACCAAACGTAAATTCCATCTTGTTGCGGTATTCAAACGGATTATTTTCCATGCCTATCGCATCTTTAACAAGTGCAGTATCGAAATCGTTCTTTTCCAGTTCACGCTTAACGAAATCTGTTTTTTCTTTTAACTGTGCTTCATAGCTCCAGTGCTGCCATACACAGCCGCCGCATAATGAAAAATGCGGACATGGCGGTGTTACCCTGTCAGGGTTCGCCGTTACTATTTCTTTTGGCAGGACATTGGCACGCTTTCTCGTTGGATTCGGCACTTCGACAGTCACCGTTTCCCCTCTCAGTGTCTGCGGAACAGCCAGATTCAATTTGCGCGGTTTATGTCCGCCATGGTCGCGCAGTGCGTGTCCCCGGCCGGAACCTTTATTATCCAGCTCATCTATCGTTACAGTAAACGTTTCAATATGATCGTTATCAATTTTAACCAATATTATCCCCTCACACATCTATTCATTCTTATAATTTTACTGATAGAGATGAATTGTTGCAAGCTAAAATGACAAAAGCATCATTACTGTTATTCAGTAATGATGCTTAATGATTAATACATAATTTTTTTATTCTTATTTTTAAAGCGCTTGTTATGTGAAGAGACCATTGCAAACTGATCGGCGTTTGGATCAATATACGTTTTCGCATTGTTCACAGCGTTCACTGCATCTGCATACGCACCTGCAATCAGATTCACTTTTCCCGTGTATCTGATACAGTCACCAGCAGCAAATATACCCGGTACATTTGTCAGTCCGGTCGGTGCTGCTTTAACGAAAAAGTCATTTTCCAGATTAAGTCCGAGATTGTTCTCCCTGAACAGAAGATTTTCCTGATCATAGCCGTGGTTTACAATCAGCTCATCGTAGGCGTCATTAGTAATATCACCGGTCTGATTATTGGTAATCTCGACGTATTCCATCAGTTCCCCGCCGCTGACACCCGTGACTTCAGACTGTGTCATTACTTTAACACCATTTTTCTGAAGTCTGCTGACATCCGCTTCATGTGCTGTCAAATCATCGCCGCGGTAAATAATATGAATCTCACGTGCAATCGGTGACAGGTCATTTGCCCAGTCCACCGCAGAATAGCTTCCGCCGGTAATGAGTATTTTCTTATCCGTGAAACGTTTAATATCCGGTACTGCATAATGAAGATTTTTATTTTCAAACAGATGTGCATTTTCAACATTCAGCTTAACAGGCTTAATCATACCGCCGCCGCCGATAGTAATGATGACACTTTTAGAATAATGTTTATCTCCCGTTGATGTTTCAACCACAAAACATTCACCGTTCTCTTTTTGAATGTTTGTCACTATCGTATTCAGTACGACTTCCGGTTCAAACGTCAGTCCCTGCGCAATCGATTTTTCTATCAGGTGTCCTGCTGCAACAGGCTCAGTTCCGCCGATATCCCAAATCATTTTCTGCGGATAAAGATGAACTTTGCCGCCGAGTTTATCCTGTCCGTCGATTATTTTAGTCTTCATTTCCCTTAAACCTGCGTAAAATGCACTGAACAATCCTGCAGGTCCGCCGCCGATTACAGTGACATCATATATATCCTTTGTCATCAAAAATACACTCCTTAGTTAGAACCCAATGCTTCTTCGACATCTTCAACGATTAAACTGTTCGCAATATAGCCGCTGTATAACCAGCTGTCAGCCTGCGTGTATTCGTAAACATTTCCATTTTCCACTGCCGGGATGTTTTTAAATACATCATCCGAGAATGCTGCCTCACTGTCACCTTCAGCATTGCCGATAAAGAATATATGGTCCGCTTTCATTTCTGCGAGACTCTCAAGTGATGTTTCGATCCACGGTGTTTCATTATCAGTTGAAAGTTCTTCTACTAACGGCGGTGCGCTTAAGCCTAAATCGTTATATAATACTTCGCCGCTCGACTTATCTTTATTTGAAATAAAGTAAGAATCGCCTGTCCACCAGATTGCGACCGCAGTTTCTTCACCAATTTCACTTTCCAGCTCCGCTGAAGTTTCTTCAACTAGTGCATCGTATTCAGCTACTTTCTCCTGTGCTAAATCTTCTTTGCCGAATACTTCAGAAACACGGGTTAAACGGTCTCTCCAGTCGTCATAGCTGCCGCTCTCAACAACGAATGACGGAGCAATTTTAGAGTAGCTGTCGTACTTTTCGCCATCAGCAAGATCGGATGAGCTTAACAGAATTAAATCCGGCTCCTCCTGTACTACTGATTCAAACGGTAAATCGAACGGCATTAAAGGCAATCCTTCGAGGCCTTCGGGCTGCAGATATTCCTGAACACTGTCTTCGCCGACTGTCCACTGTGCTGCCGGGGTCTCTTCAAGAGTAAGTAAATCGTCTTCCAGGTATGTACCGATAATACGTTCCGGATTTTCAGGAACCGTTACTTCATTGCCTGCATCATCCGTTAAAGTACGTTCTTCACCTGCTGTATTCTCCGTTGACTCTTCAGCTGCATTTTCTTCACTGTTTGAACAACCTGCAGCAAAAATTGAGATTCCAAGCATTAAAACTGCTAATTTTTTCATCTATTTTCTCCGTTCATTTTTTATAATTAATTATGACACTGATAATCATTATCAATAGAATTTTATTCTTAATATCGCTTAATGTCAACTATTCTTAATACATCGAAGCTAAAAATTAAATGTTTCAATATGTATTTATCGTTTTGATTTGCACTAGAGTGGTATATAAGTAAAAAGAGAGAAATTTTACCGTTCAGGGGATGATAGTATGACTGCATACAGACATCGCGACTTTAATTCCGTCTACCGTTATATGGCAGCAGGTGCTGCACTCGGTATTGTATTAGGAATTATTACAGGTTTAATTTTCGCCCATATAGGGTTTTGGATTGCTGCAGGAATCGCACTTGGTATTAGTGCCGGCGCTGCAATTGAAGGCATACTTCACACGCCGCCCAGGAAGAAAGAAGGATAGTTCATTGAACTATCCTTCTTTCTTTATATTAATAGACCATTAATTTTTTATACATTCTTATAAAGTCTGATTTACTGAACATTACCGGTACCGGATACAAAGGATTCGCTTCACTGTATGCTGCATCAGCCAATGTCTTCAAATCTTTACTTTTTAATTCCGTGAAATTCGTACCGATATTCATTTTGGCATTTAATTCTTTAATGCTGTCAATAAATTTGTGAGCTTTGACTTCAATGCTGTCGCCTTCTTCAGTAATCTTCGCAATATCTCCGAGATGCGCCAGCTTGTCGTGAACGGCTTCGCCGTATTCTTCCAGTATATAAGGCAGAATAATCGAAACTGCCTGGCCGTGCTGAACATTGTACCGTGCGCCTAAAGCATGCCCCATCGCATGAACATTTCCTACGTAGGCTCTTGTAAATGCTTTGCCTGCAAAATAAGACGCCCGCTGCATATTCGTACGCGCCTGAATATCCTGTCCGTTTTCATAGGATTTATATAAATTATCATATATCAGTTCAATTGCTTCTTCGCTCAGCATTTTTGTCTGTTTTGTATTGCTGCGGTTAAGATACGCTTCCACTGCATGCGTTAATGCATCCATACCTGAAAATGCCGTCATATCCTGCGGCAGACCAAGTAAAAGTTCCGGATCAAGCACTGCTGCATCAGGCATCAGTTTAGTATCAATAATTGCGTATTTCTCCTTCGTTTCGCTGTCGGTAATAACGGCTGCGATAGTAGCCTCACTGCCTGTTCCGGCTGTTGTCGGCACCGCAACAAAATACGGCAGTGTTTTTCTTACTTTCAAGACACCTTTAAAACGGCTGAAATCCGTAGTGTTTTTAGCTGCTGCAATACCTGTACCTTTGGCGCAGTCAATTGCTGATCCTCCTCCAAAACCGATAATACCATCGCAATTCTGTTCGTTATAAACATTTACCGCTTCTTTTATATTTTCTGTTGTAGGATTTGCCACTGTACCTTTATATATAAAATAAATAATATTTTCTTCATTCAGGCTGTCGAGCATTTTATCGAGAAGACCTGCTTTTACAATGCCTTCATCAGTAACTATTAAAACTTTTTTTATATTTTTTTCAGTTAATTTAGGAGCCAGTCTTTCAATGCACCCGACACAGTTCATTACTGTTGGCGGCTGCCAGTTTAATAAATGCGCAGTGTTTTTCATTATCCACTGATATGCACGGCTGTATATTTTAAATAACATAGTTATCTTTCCTTCCACACGTTCAAAAATAATCCGTTACATATATTCTATATACCCATTCCTAAATTCAAGTGAGAGTAAAATGATAAAAGGATTAAATTTACTGCTCATTTTAATAAACACTATACAGTTGACATGTATACAGCTAAACTATATAGTCTAACTATACAGTTGAACGATATATTAAGAGGTGAATAATATGAGACCGAAACTTTTACCGTTATCGGAAACAATGCATTTAATTATGCTCGCATTAAGAAAACCGCTGCACGGATACGCAATTATGCAGCTCGTAGGTGAAATGTCCGGCGGTCAGGTTAATATCGCGGCAGGTACGCTTTACGGTGCACTCGATAATCTTAAGAAACATAATTATATAGAACTGATTTCAGACCCTGCAGAACGTAAAAAAGTCTATCAGGTCACCGCACTTGGCGAAGAAATACTGGAACTTGAAAACACACGCCTGAAGAAATTTATTTCACTTTATGAGAGTGAGGATGGTTCAAATGAATAAGTACAAGTTTTTTATCGATCCGCTGAAAGAAGAACAGTGGATCAATGAGATGCAGAATGAAGGCTGCCGTTTAACTGATATTTCACTGGATTTCATTTATAAGTTTGAAGAAACTGCTGAAGATTACGTTACACGGGTGGATTTTCAGGAGTATATGAACGAATCGAAATTCGAAGAGTACATCAGTATTCACGAAGAATTCGGCTGGGAACATATTAGAGGCGGCCGCTTTGGTGCCATGACACAAGTCTGGTCAAAAAAACCGGATGGCAATGACGAGTTATTTTCCGACAGGGAATCTAAAATTAATTATTATAAGCGATATATGAAAATGACCGGTGGATTGGCAGTACTATTTTTAGTGTACGCAATATACGTAATGCTGTTTCTTCCTTACAAACCGGGAATGATATTTTTAACGCCCGGTTTATGGGATATGCAGGGGATCGATTTCTGGAGAGCATTTCTGTTTGAACTGCCCTTCGCGCTTATGAGAGTACTGCCGGCAATACTGTTTCCTGTTATGGTAGCACTGCTTTTAATTGCCTATTACAGAATGAATAAAGCTAAAAAAGAACTTGAACTGGAAAATTAATAGTATCTTATAAAGGGGATGTTTAAATGGAACTTACCAATATTTCTAAGAAATATCGAAGCAATGTTGTTCTCGACAATATTAACTTCACTATGGATTCAAATGTTACCGGTTTAATCGGTAAAAATGGTGCCGGTAAAACCACAATGATGAAAATAATGTGCAGTATTATTCAAAACTATTCCGGTACGGTAAATAAAAATGATGGTGCTGAGATTGGTTATTTAATCGAGGAACCAAAGTATTATAAAAATAAATCAGGAAAATATAATATTGAGTATTTCACAAAAATATATACACCGGATTACGATAAAGAATATATTAATTCGCTGCTTGAACAGCTTGGCATGACTGGCTATGTAAATAAAAAGATGAAAACATATTCGATGGGAATGAAACAGAAACTTGGTCTCGTCATCGCTCTCGCAAGAAAGCCGGAGTATTTAATTCTCGATGAACCGACAAACGGTATGGACCCGGATGGCTCCATTGAAGTCCTCAGCATTATCCGCAAGCTGGCTGCTGATTATGGCATGAAAGTGCTGATTTCAAGCCATAAACTCGAAGATATCGAAGCAGTCAGTGATGACATTGTTTTTATCGACAAAGGAAAACTCAGCAGCAAGGAAAATGTGGAGCAGCTGAGTACAACCGTGACAATGTCTTTTGTCTTTGACAACGCGGATACTGAATTTGCACTGAATGTCATTAGAGGCTTCGATGAGAATGTTAAACAGACAGAGAATATCGTATCTACTACTTCAGTACACCTGCTGCAGGAAATATTAAAAGCATTGAGTGTTGAAAGCATTTATCCTGCAGATATAAACAAACATCAGCGCTCGGTTAAGGACTACTACTTTACTCAAATGAAAGGCGGCGGTCAGCATGAGAATCAGTAAAATTGTGTCATATGATTTAAAAAATATAATGACGAGCTGGCTCACCTACTTTTCAATTGCACTGTGTGTTCTGCCTGCATTCGGGATTGCCTACTCTGTAGCCAATTTCAAAGGGCCGTTTGAAGTAATTCAGCTGACTTATTTCTTTGCATTCTTCGGTTCACTGCTCGTTGTGATTATTGCGATGCTGTCCTACACAAAGGACCTCAGTCAGAATACAATTACCCTGATGATGAATGAGAAATCGTCACGGATAAAATACTATATATCAAAAGTAATCACTATCGCTATTATCGGACTGATCTTTGGGATAGCCGGTACACTTTCAACGTATTTCCTCGCGGAGTATGCAGGACTTGAAATGGCTGGAGAACTGTTTTGGAAAATTCCGCTTCACTATGTACTGTATGCATTATTCTACGGTACATTGTTCTTAACAATCAGCACATTTTATACAAATGTACTCGCATTGTTTATCGTTGCTGTACTGTCTATTATGATGCTTCCTACACTGTTTGACGGGCTGCTGTTGTGGAACGATTTACCTGAATGGGCTGGAACCTTTATAACGGACTGGTTCCCTCTCTACTTTATTTCTGAAACAATCGGTTCGCATAATTGGATTGCAGAACACTATATATCTACTGTTATCGCAATCATCCTGATTATCGTAATTGGATTAATTAGAATTCAGAGAAGAGATTATTAGCATAAAAAGACTCCGTGGAAATATTCCACGGAGTCTTTATCTATATTGGGAATTCTTCTTTATTACTCAATTTCACTAAGTGTATATTCAATATTATTGCCGTTATTATCCCAATAATAATCAATGGTATATGTAACGATAACGGCATATTAAAAGGAATTGGCAAAAGCATCGTTACAGGAATAATCATGTTTGCAAATCCTATCTGCTTTTTTGCCTTTAAATTAATAAATTGTTCCTCACCGCAGTATGGACAGGTCGTTTCTCTGGATAGTCCTTTAAATGTTTTAGCTTTATCTTTAAACGTCCATTCTGTCTGACATTTCGTACAGCGTGCCAAATTAATCCGCCCCTTAAGATAATGTTATTTTGACCGAGCCCATCTCACTCATATATTCTGCTCTGTAAAGCTGCTCTGTTATTTTGTTTTGCTCCAGTGCATTTTTCACTTTACCGACGTTTGCCCGCGCAACAATTTTTGTATTCTCCGGTGCTGTCCGGTAGTTTACGCTGACTGAGCCCATCTTGCTGAGTGCTTTTAAATCACTGTCAGGTGTCAGGTTATCCAATGAAATTTTGCCGAGTTCCGTCACTAGATTATATCTTTCCGCTTTAACACCGCCGGCAGTTATTCGGCCCATTTCTGTTTCCATATAAAGATTTTTGAAGTCGCTTGATTCCACTTTTAATGCTCCCATAGAGGACTGAAATTCACCGTAGTTCCCTGTCAGTCCTGCAGCTTCTATAGCACCCTCATTTGTTTTCATCTTAAATTCTTCCGCTTCAATATCACTGATAATCACTTTGCCGTTTTTATTACTCACAGTAAGCATATCGAGTTTTTCCGGCCAGATAATCACGAATTCATCTTTTTTAAGGTGCTTGCGCTTTTTCATAAAATCAATAATGTTATTAAACTTTACTTCATCTTTTGAACTGCTGTGATAGATCGTCAGCTGATTATTTTCCACTTTATATTCAAGCTTGCCTTTATGAGTGTAACTTAAAAATTTAATACCGAGTTTTTTGCCTTTTTCAATTTTAATATCGACCATCTCACCTTTTATAACGAGCTGATTAATATTATAGTCTTTCAATTCTGAGGCGAAGTCTCCTGTTACAGGATGAATAACCGTTTCTGTTACCTTAGATTGTTGTTCTTGTTCTCGTTCTTCCTCAACAATTTCTTCGGCGATAAATTTCTCAGCGACTTTGCGGGGATCTCCTAGTATTTTAAGAAGATACTCTTCCGTGTCTCCAAGTTCAATTGCTTTTTCTATCTGTGCTTCGAAATCAATTATAATTTCCCTGCGCCGTCTTTCCGGCAGTACATTAAGTTCTTGATCCAGTTCTGTTATAAACTCATTTAGCGACATCTAATTCCCCTGCTTCTCAAATTTCCCGTATTGGATACTAACCTTCAATATCATTATGCATGTCCTGCATCTTGTTCTCAACATTCGATATTTCCATAGGAGTATATTTTATACTTTCCGAACAAATATCGAGAGTTTGCGGACCACGTAAATATAAACACCCTTATTATATTTATAAGTTATTTATCATTATAAATGGAGTCTGAATATAATACCAAATATCATATATTTATATTTTAACGTGAAAGCGTTATGATTAAACTAATTTATAAAAAGGAGATGTACATATGACGTTAACACTATCCGATATTCAGGCTGCACACGAACGCATTAAACCTTACATCATCGAAACACCTGTTTTAAGACTTCATAATCTCGAAGAAATTTTAGGCTGTGAAGTATACGTTAAATTAGAAAATATGCAGCGTACTAAAGCTTTTAAACTGCGCGGTGTAATGAATGCGCTGCTTCAGCTGACAGATGAAGAGCTGGAACGCGGCGTCGTCACTTCATCTTCAGGAAACCACGGTCATGCGGTTGCTTATGCTTCAAAAATGCTCGGTATTAAAGCGACTGTCGGCGTACCTGATACTGCTCCGCCGTTTAAACTTCAAAAAATTGCAGAGCACGGTGCTGAAATTATACCTACTACAGTTGAAGAACGTTTCAAACTGCAGGAGTCACTCGTTGAAGAATACGGCTACACGCTGATTCCTCCATTCAATGATTACCGTATTATGGCCGGTCAGGGTACAGTCGGACTTGAAATACTGGAACAGCTTCCGGATGTTGATCATATTTTCGTACCGACAAGCGGCGGCGGTTTAATCGGCGGTATCGGCACAGCTGTTAAAGAATCGACAGACAAAGTTAAAATCCACGGCGTTGAACCCGCGAATCTGCCGAAATTCTCTGAAAGCCTGAAAAATGGTGAACTCACACAGGTTGAAAACAAAGGGACAATTGCAGACGGTCTCGTCAGTATTATTCCGGGTAAAAAGAACTTCCCTGTCGTGCAGAAATACGTTGATACATTCCATACAGTCAGTGAAGAGGCAATGAAAAAAGGACAGAAATTAATGCTGATGGAAGCGAAGATTTTAACAGAAATATCTTCTTCAATCGCTATCGGCGGTATTTTAAACGGAGAAATCGAAGTGAATCCAGAAGATAAAGTCTGCTTCGTCATTACCGGCGGAAACTTAGGTTTTGATCAGCTAGACTACATTAAAGATACTGAGTACTAAAAAAAGCTAGGGCAGATGCCCTAGCTTTTTTCCTTTGTACTGTCATAAACAAACAATGATACGATTAAACCAATTAAAGAGATTGCTGTTATAAAGTAAAATGCGAAGTGTGTACCTGCAGCGATTCCAAATTCTGTACCTTCATTAACTGCAGAACTCTGTCCAATCGTAAATAAGGTAATCGCGATTGCCGTACCGAGCGCTCCGCCGACCTGAGTCAGCGTATTCATCGCAGCTGAACCATCCGCATACAGCTGATGAGGCAGCTGGTTCATCGCGTTCGTCTGAGACGGCATAATAGTCATAGGCAATCCGATGAACATTATCATAAACAGCACAACAACCTGCCATACAGGAGTTGTATCACCAAGAACTATTAAAAACCCGATATTCGCAGCGGTAATTAAACCGAATCCGGTAACGACAAAGAACTTTGGTCCAATCTTATTGTACATAGCCCCTACAACAGGTGACATTATAAAATTAAGTATGTTCCCCGGCAGTAAAATCAGCCCTGCCACTGCAGCTGTAAAGAGCAGTGCTCCTTTTAAATAGAGCGGCATTAAAATCGATGTCGACAAAATAATAAAAAGACTTAAAAACATCATCAGTGTTCCAAGTGTAAACATTGGAAATTTAAATATCGCTAAATTAATGAGCGGAGTTTCAAGAACTGTTTGTCTCCGTGCAAATAATATCAATGCAAATATTCCTAATATTAAAGGCAGCCAGACAATAACTGCTGTAAACGGATTATCAGCATACATGCTTAAACCGTAAACAATACCGCCAAAACCAATCGTTGAGTAAACAACTGAAATATAATCAAGCTTCGGTTTTGTCACTGTCGAAACATTTTCGACTACTATTAGTGAATAAATCAACAGTAACGCGTAGAGTGCAGCACTGATCCAAAAAATATAATTCCAGCCGATAGTTGTGATAATTACACCGGACGCCGTCGGTCCGATTGCCGGAGCTGCTGTAATAACGAGTCCCATTAATCCCATAACCATTCCGCGTTTATGGACCGGAAAGATTACCATCAGCACACTCAGCATCAGCGGTAATATTATTCCCGTACCGAGCGCCTGAACAATCCGTCCTAAGAGCAGCAGTTCAAAACTTGGAGATAATGCTGCCAGCACCGCACCAAGTCCTGATATTGACAGTGAAGCAGCAACCAGCTGCCTCGTTGAAAACCATTTAATTAAAAATGCTGATACAGGTATTAGAACTGCCATTGTCAGCAGATATCCGGTGGTCAGCCATTGAGCCGCCGATGCTGTAATATCATACTGATTCATAATTTCAGTCAGTGCCATATTTAACGCAGTTTCCCCGAATAGACCGACAAACGCTCCGAGCATTAGTGCAAACGCCATTAATTTCGTGTATTTAGTATTTATTAAAGCTTCCATTACATTCTTCTTTCTGTTTTAAAATATTTTTTTATTATATTAATCATTCAGCATTCCGTTACTGCACTTCTTTAAATCATAGCAGATTTTCTTTTAATTACTCCAGTTAAATTTAATAAAAAAGCAGAACCTTCATTAGAAGATTCTGCTTAAACAATTACATTAATGATGTAAACCATACCCCGAGCGATGTTCCGATATAGTTTCCGATTATATAGCCCAGCGTACCGATAATTAAAATCGGTCCGACAAGTTTTGTCCAGCCGCGTGAAATCGCCATCGCAGCAGCTGTAGTCGGTCCGCCGATATTCGCATTTGATGCCAGAATAATTTCTTCCAGATTAAATTTGAACAACCGTCCGAAACCAAATGAAACCAGCATATTAATAAACACAATAATTGCTGCGAATACTAATATTAACGGTGCGTTTTGAATGATCAGCGGAATTGATGCAGGTACACCAATAACTACAAAGAATATATAGATAAAGAATGTCCCGAATTCCTGGGAACCTGAAATACTTTCGAAGTATTTAGGAAACATTGCCACTGACACCAGAGTCAATGTCGTCAGCATCAGATAATCATCCCCAATAATGCCGCGCAGTACAGATAGCAGTATGTTACTATCCTCCGGAATCAGATTTGAAAAGAATCCGGCTAAACTGAATGACACCGCAACAATTACAAACGCTGTTCCGATTGCTTTCGCAATGTCCTGCAGTGAAATCTCTTTCCCTTTCCAATAATCCGAAGCCTGATTATCACTGACTCCATTTTTCTCGTTTTCATCAAGATGAGGTGTTCCAAACTTATTACGGAAGAAATTCATTGCAGGTATCGTAATAAGCACGAAGAAATATAATACCATTAAGAGATTATCTGCAACGACTGTTGATGATACAGTTTCTTCTGCAACATCAAATCTCGTCGCCATTGCTGCAAAGTTTACGCCCCCGCCGGTATATGATCCGCTGAGCATAGCCGCAATATGATTCGACTGCGGTATTACATCCTTCAATATGAAGAACGCAGTAATTGTACCGGCTACGGTACCAATTGTACTGATTAAAAAGATTATCAGCAGACGCTTACTCTCCTGCCACACTTTTACAACGTTCGATTGAAATAAAAGGAGTGGTATCGCAAGCGGCACGACATAAGTCCATACCGTGTCGTAAACCGGTGACTCCAAAGGAATCACTCCCGTGTTGCTTAAAAGCATCGCACCTGCCAGTGCAATAATGGCACCTGATAATTTCGACGCCCAGCTGAACTTCTGCTCCAGTATAATCGCAATTGCAGCCCATCCAATTAAAATCGCCCACAGCACCCAATAGTTCTCGGGGTGTATGAGACTCGTTGTCTCTTCCATATTTGTTCCCCCTTTATCCCGTTATCACGATTTTACTCCATTGGAAAAAGAATTGACAGATAATTATAGATATATTAAAAGATTTAAAAACTGTACATCAGCTTTAACAAAGCAAATGTACAGTTACGTTAATTTATAAGTTCACTTCAAGCAGGACAGGTGTGTGATCCTGTCTCGTCCCGGAATCAATCATCTCTGACTTAACCACGTTGTCTGCTATCCGGCTGCTTATAAGCCAATAATCAATTCTCCAGCCCGAATTGTTAATTTTACTTGTTTTTGCACGCTGTGCCCACCATGAGTAAACACCTGTCACTTCACCGTGTATATGACGGAAAGTATCGGTGAAACCCCTGCTCAAAAGATTGGTGAAACCCTGTCGCTCTTCATCCGTAAATCCTGCAGAGCGGCGGTTACTATTTGGATTTGCCAAATCGATTTCCTTATGGGCCACGTTAAAGTCACCTGCCGCGAGGACTGCTTTCTTCCCGTCCAGTTCGGCTAAATAATCTGCATATTTCTGATCCCATATTTGACGCTCTTCCAGACGTTTCAGTTCACTTCCCGCATTAGGTGTATACACCTGTGTGATATAAAAATCGTCAAATTCCAGCGTCATCATTCTTCCCTCAACATCCATTGTCCCCGGTGCTCCAATATTTGGATATGATACTTCAGGAGTCAACTCTTCTTTATATAAAAACATCGTCCCTGCATAGCTTTTACGTGCAGGTTCTATTGAGCTCCGCCAGACAGCTTCATAGCCTGGAAATGCTTCCTTCAGTATTTCCGTATGCTTTTTAGTTGGTCCTGCTGCCGACAGTTTGGTTTCCTGAATCGCAATTACTTCAGGGTTGTATGACAGGATTGTTTTTAAGACATCCCGGGATAATAATGCTCTCGCCGATTCACTCGTCAGCGCAGCGTTCAACGAATCGATATTCCATGAAATAAACTTCAAAATACTTCCTCCTAATTGATAACATGCTGTAATTATATATATGATTCAACTATTTCTCCATCAAAACCTTAACGTGCCGGTACTTCATAAAATCTTATTACCTAATTTTTATTAAATTTTCCGAAAATTCATTGACAACGCTTTCATTCATTATATATAATGAGCATGTGTTCGAATATCATATCGATGTACGATATGTGTACATAGGAGGGTGGAAATGAGCAATATTTCTTCGGTAGATATTTTTATATGTGACCTGCCTACAGTACGGCCGCATAAACTGGCGATGACAACGATTACTTCACAGGCAATCGTTATCGGTATCATCAAAGATGAAGGTGGCATAACAGGGGTATCTGAAGTCGCTACAATTGGAGGCGCTTCTTACGGTGAAAGTACTGTAGAAGCGATTAAAGCGAATATCGATCAGTACATCACCCCTCACCTAATCGGACAAAATCCGATTTTCTTCAATAGGATAATGAATAATATTTCAAAATCCGTGAGAGGTAACTACTTCGCGAAAAGCCTGATTGAAACAGCATTGATTGATCTGGCGTCGAAACAACGTGAAATTCCTGCTTATGAACTTTTTGGTGGAAAGATTCACGACTCCCTGCCACTTGCCTGGACACTGGCGAGCGGAGATACCAGGAGTGACATAGAAGAAGCAAAAGAAATGCTTCATCAAAGACGTCATAACATTTTTAAGCTGAAGATTGGAAGCGGAGACCCTGATGCCAACGTTAAGCATGTCGGCGAAATTATTAAAGCCGTCGGCGACGAATCAAGAATTACTGTTGATATTAACCAGGCATGGGATGAGTATACCGCTTTAAAACAAATTAAAGCACTGGAGGAAATGGGCGTTTCAATGATTGAACAGCCGCTTCCTGCATGGAACTACGAAGGTATGAGGAGACTGACAGAACGATTTGATGTTTCTATTCTTGCAGATGAATCTGCAACTTCCCTCCAAGATACTTACAGAATTATAAAAGAAAGAGCCGGTGACGCTATTGCTTTGAAACCTGCAAAACACGGGGGTATCCTCGAAACGAGAAAAATCGCAGGCATTGCAGAAGCTGCAGGATTCGGACTGTACGGCGGCACGATGATCGAATCCACACTCGGCAACGCAATCGCAGCAAGCGTCTACTCCACTATTCCGGAATTCAAATTCGGAACAGAAATATTCGGCCCGCTTCTATATAAAGACAAGCTGACTCTCGAAGATATTAAAGTGAAAGACTTCGAAATCCAGATTCCGGATGATATCGGTTTTGGTGTCACATTGGACTATGAGAAGCTGGATCACTACAAACG
>CANRKV010000009.1 GCA_947631305.1 uncultured Jeotgalicoccus sp. | reverse complement strand
GGCATTCATATCGGTCAGGATGATATGGAACCTGCTATGCTGCCCGCATACTTTAACGATAAGATTATCGGTTTATCGGTTGGTAATGTATCGGAACTGGAATCGAGCAGCCTTCAGAAAGTATCCTATCTCGGCATCGGTCCGGTATTCAGCACTTTATCGAAAGATGATGCCGGAGCTGCTATCGGTACAGATGGCTTAAAACAAGTAGCGAACAGAACGGAACTGCCGGCTGCAGCAATAGGTGGCATTACTGAAAAAAACTATAAATCCTGTCTTGAAAACGGAGCAGACGGCATTTGTGTTATCTCCGCGATTACTCAATCTGATAATATTGAACAAACCGTGACAGCTTTGTTGCAGTAACTTTGTGAAATATTGTACGGATACTATGAAATTGGTTTTTATACACATTTATTTATGGTACAATCTTTTTTATGTGAGATAAAACTTAGAGGTGAAGAAATGATTAAAAAGTGGCTATTACCAGCGACTATGGTACTCGTACTGTTCCTCGCCGGGTGTGACTATTCCGAACCAGAGAATAGAGACGGCTTCTTCTATAACACTCTCGTCCAGCCAATGGATACATTGCTGCATTGGCTAGGAGATAATCTGGACAATAACTATGGTCTGGCTATTATCATCATCACGCTGATTGTGAGACTGGCAATTTTCCCATTCATGATGCGTACATACAAAAATCAGATGATGATGAGAGAAAAAATGAAGATTGTCAAACCTGAAATGGAAGCAATCCAGCAGCGAGTTAAAGTTGCGACGACACAGGAAGAAAAAATGGCAGCCCAGCAGGAAATGATGGGACTTTATAAGAAGCATGATATAAATCCGCTGAACATGGGTTGTTTACCTATTCTTATACAAATGCCGGTTGTTATGGCGTTATACTTTGCATTAAGATTCCCTTCAGAAGGCGGAATCACTTCTCATCCGGACTTCTTATGGATGAACTTAACACAAACAGACTACTTCATGGTTGCGATTGCCGGTATTGTTTACGCGATTCAGGCATGGGTATCAACGCGCTATGTAGCAGAAGAACAGCGCAAACAAATGCAGCTGTTCATGTACATCTCGCCAATAATGATTATCTGGATTTCAGCAATTTCACCATCAGCACTCCCATTATACTGGGCAGTCGGCGGTATATTCCTGATCTTCCAAACTTGGGCAGGTAACACGTTCTATCGTAAGAAAGTTAACGAAGAAATGGCTCCGATTATCGCTGCACACGAACGTGAGCAGGCTGAAAAAGAAGCGCGTGTTAAAAACGCTAAAGTTAAACCTAAGAAAAAACGTAAAAAATAAAATATATAAAAATTTTTTGAGAGCGGAATCCGATAAGGATTCTGCTCTTTTTGATTTATGAGATTAGTCATAATCCGCACAAAAAATCCCCTTCAGCTCACATAAGCTGAAGGGGATCGGATACATTACAGTATCGGTGATATTAAATTGGCGAGGCCTTCTTTCATTTTTACCCAGAAGCCCCGGCTTTCATATTTTTCTTCAGTGAGTATTTCACAATGTTTAATATCATCTTCAAATATTTTACGGTGTTTTACCGCTTCTTTATCATCATACATAAAGGCATTGACTTCAAAGTTTAAAATAAAGCTGCGATTATCGATATTTGTCGTTCCGACTGACAAGACTTCATCATCGATTATAAACACTTTCTGATGCAGGAAGCCCGGCTGATACATATATACTTCCGCACCCATTCTCATCAGTGAGGCAACATTTGAATATGTAGCCCAGTAAACAAATGGATGGTCCGGGAAGCTTGGAATCATTATTTTAACCCGAACACCCGATAATATGGCGATGCGGATTGCTTCCATTATCGACTGATCGGGAATGAAGTAGGGCGATTGAATATGAATCGTCTGCCTCGCTTTGTAAATCATTTTCAGGTAGCCGTATTTAATCTGCTGATAATTTTCGTCCGGTCCACTTGAAGCAATCTGCATCGTTGTCTTGCCGACAGAATCAATCTCAGGGAAATAATGATCTTCATGTTTCATATTGTTGCGCGTATCGTGCGAGTTCCAATCCAGCATAAAGCGGAGCTGCAATGATTTAACAGCATTACCTTCGATGCGGAGATGAGTATCACGCCAATCGCCCATCTTCGGATCACGGCCGAGATATTCATCGCCGACGTTAGCACCGCCGATATATCCGACCTTACCGTCAATCACGACGATCTTCCGGTGATTCCGGTTGTTGATACGCGGGTTAATTAACGGCAGTTTACTCGGGAAAAATGCCTCGACCAAACCTCCGGCATGCCGTATATCGCTGAAGTTTCTAAGCGATAAAGACCGGGAGCCGATATCATCGTACAGAATTCGTACAGAGACGCCTTCTCTTTGTTTTTTAAGGAGTGCTTTATACAGCTCGGTACCGATATTATCCATTTTAAAAATATAATACTGGAAATGGATATGATCTTCAGCTGCTTCGATATCCTTTAACATCTGATTGAACTTTTCATTCATATCGGTAAAAGTCGTCACGTCATTATTACTCGTCACAAATGACTGGTTGTTATAAAGAAGCATATGAATTTGTTTTTTATGTTTCTCTGCAATGGGGTTTGAAAATGTTAAACGGTTATGTTTAATCTCTTCCAGCTGCTCGCTGACCAGATGCTCAAGCCCGACTTTATCATCTTCATCCAGTTTGAAAAGTTCCTGCCGGTAAATCGTGCGCCCGAAAAGCATGTAAAGCATAAAGCCGACAATCGGAAGAAAGAACAGGACTAGAATCCATGCCCAGACGCTCTGGGCACTGCGGCGTTCAAGAAAGACAAGCCCGGCAGCTAAGAGGAAGTTAATTATAAATAAGATGACAGTAATGATTGTCACTAAAGTAGCATCTGTAATGTAAATGTTCCAAATTGGTATCGTCATAGGTGTCCACCTTCTTTGAAAATTAAAAAGTTAATAAGTCTGTAATATTTAATATCTGAAAAGTATAGATAATTATAGCATAAACGAGTACAATTAAGTTAGCTATAAAAAGGGAGTGTCAATATGCGCAAAAACGACAAAAGCAAAGTAAAAGAAGTCGTCCAGATGCTGCATGAACTCGGTGTTAAAGTGACGGTTTCGAAATCAAGATTTGAAATTATGAACCGCATAGCAAATAAAGATCAACTCAGACTGAAAGAAAATAATATTTAAAATAAAAACTGCTGAGGAGGGAATTCCCCTTCAGCAGTTTTTATATGTTTTTAGCGCCTTTACTGAGGTGATGGAAATACATACTGAGCAGAATGCCGACAGCAAGCATATTTGACCACAGTCCGCTTCCTCCATAACTGATAAACGGGAGAGGAAGTCCGGTAATCGGCAGCAGCTGAATCGTCATGCCGATATTCTGGATAATATGAAAGACGAGTAAAGCAATATAACCGATAACAAAATACGATGCAAAGCTGTCCGTAGCCATGAATGCCATGCGGATTAAATGCATAATCAGCATAAACAGAACGATAATTACAATGGTTGAACCGATAAAGCCGAATTCCTCACCGATAATCGTAAAGATGAAATCGGTATGGTTTTCAGGAATATAAATAATACCTTCAGTATATCCCTTTCCTGTAATCCCTCCGGAACCAATCGCGATAAGCGAGTTAGTCAGCTGGAACCCGCTGTCCGACTGAAATGCTTCCGGTGTAATCCAGGAATAGATACGTTCGAACTGATAAGGGTGTATGCCGAGATAACGTTCAAGCAGATCCGGACGGTATAGAATACCGAGTATCAGTGCAAGGCCAGTTGACCCGGCAACAGAAAGCGTCGGGATAATCAGCCACCAGCTGATTCCTGAAACAACGACGAGGCCGAGGAAAATAGCAATCATTACGAGCACCGTTCCAAGGTCGTTCTGCAGCAGGATAAAGAGCATCGGCAGAATGGAAATTAAAATCAGCTTTAACAGCAGTCTTAAATCCATGGATAATGTATTCGTTAATTTATATTTGTTATGCTGGCTGATGACATATGCCATCGTTAAAATATAAATAATTTTTACAAACTCGGAAGGCTGGATGCTGAAGAATCCAAATTGATACCAGCTCTTTGCGCCGTTTATAATCGGAGTCACCGATGACACCGGTGCGATATATAAAATAACCAGGCTCAGCACACCGAAAATGTATAATGCCCATGTGTAGTTTTTAATGAATTTAAACGGTACGAGCATTAAACCGAATGCAAGGACGAAACCTAAACCGTAAAACGCAATCTGGCGTGTGCTGAAATCCGTACCGTACTGACCGCTGGTCATGGCCGAGCTGATGGAAACAACACTGATTGCAGCAAGCATCAGAATTAAAATAACAAGAAGCCAGTCGATGCGTGCGAAAAAGTTTGAATTTTGACGTGTATATTTATTATTACTCAAGAAAGTCACCTAATTCGTATAGAAATCATGACATTTAGTATACAACTATTTTATAATTATAAACAGTAAATACAAAACATTAGGATGAAAAATTATGATAAAAGCTACTATAGAACAAATATCAAAATTCTGTGGCGGTAAGATGAACAGCCGTGCAGAAGCAATTAAAAACAGCATGATTAAAGGTGTATCCATCGATACACGTACTATAGAAGAAGGAAATGTGTTTGTGCCTTTTAAAGGAGAACATGCCGATGGCCACAGATTTATTGAAATGGCATTTTCAAAAGGCGCAGGGGTCACGCTGAGTGAGCAGCCGTACGGCGAAGCGGATTATCCGGTCATCCACGTAGATAATGGACTTAAAGCTCTGCAAAGTATTGCCCGGGGATATCTATCATTAGTAAATCCTAAAGTAATCGCAGTGACAGGATCCAATGGCAAAACAACGACGAAAGATATGCTTGAATGCGTATTGGGCACGAAATACAAAGTGCAGAAAACGCCCGGAAACTTCAATAATGAAATCGGTATGCCTCTGACAATTTTACAATTAGACGAAGATACAGAAGTATCTATTCTGGAAATGGGTATGGATAGAATGGGGGACATAAATTTCTTAAGCAGAATGGCTGAGCCCGATATTGCTGTAATTACGAGTGTCGGGGAATCGCACATCGAAATGCTGGGGTCGAGAGAGAATATTGCCAAAGCGAAATACGAAATTGTCGATTATTTAAAAGATGACGGCACATTTATCTATTCGAAAGATTATCCGCTGCTGGCTGAGCTTGCTGATAAAGACACGGCATATGAGATTCAGACTGCCGGACTTCTTGAAGGCAATCAGCACACAATCAGCAGTGTGACTGAAGACGAACAAGGTACACACTTTACTTTTAAAGACGTACAGTTTGATATTCCGCAGCTCGGTATTCACAACGCACTGAACGCATCTCTTGCAATCCTTGCAGGAGAAACGCTTGGTGTGTCACTTAAGGAAGCACAGAAAAACCTCTCCGGACTTGAAGTGACGAGTATGAGAATGGAGAGAGTGACACATGACAGCGGTGCATTAATTGTCAACGACGCCTACAACGCTTCGAAAGCGAGCATGATTAGTGCTGTCGATACAGTTGGCCGCATGGCTCACAAAAACAAGATTCTTGTACTGGCTGATATTCTGGAGCTTGGAGATTACAAACAGGAACTTCACGAAGACGTTGCACACTTTATTAATGAAGGAACGTATCATTTTACGAAAATTTATACGTTCGGTGACGGCGCGAAATATATTCACGATGCTTTAATGGTGAAAGAGAAAGAGCATACGTCATCTATTGAAGAACTGCGTGACAAAGTAACTGCGTATTTTAACGAAGACACAGTTATTCTGCTGAAAGGTTCACGCGGTATGGCAGTCGAGAGGGTGATTGACGATATCTAAAATCGGAGTGCTGTTTTTACACGGCTATACAGGCGGACGGTTTGAACTGGAGCCGACATTCCAATATTTAAAGAAACGCTATGATTTTGAATATGAATTCCCCCAGTATCCAGGTCATGGCACTACGCTCGATTTATTAGCGGTAACCGGAGACGACTGGTATGAGGAAGCGGAGAAAGCATATTTTGATTTAGCGTCCCGCACCGATAAAATATACGTCATCGGTTTTTCAATGGGCGGGGTTTTTGCGAGTTTTATCGCGCAGAACTACCATGTTGACAAGCTGGTGTTAATTGCCCCGGCATTTGACCATACGAAATTAAGCAGGCTGAACAGAATTAAGCTGTCACCCGCTGAGGTGAACGACCATTTAAAACTGAATCTGATGTCGAGAGTCAGGCCGAGATTAAAAAACATTCCCATCAGAGCAATGCAGGAATTTATTAAAATTGTGGATGCGAAAATCGGCGACCTTGCGAGTATTCATTGTAAGACGCTCTTAATTCACGGAAAGATTGATTTGCTTGTGCCGTACGAGACGAGCATTGAAGCACAGAAAAAAATCCCGCATTCAAAACTTGTACTTATGGAGCACACACCACACCTGATTATGTTCACTGAAGATAAGCTGCTGGAGATGAATATACTCACCGAGAGATTTTTATTTCTTGACATTGAGTTAAAACATCTTGTGGATTAAAGTGTTAAGTGTTACTATAGAGAAGTTGTACATGCGAGAAATGAAATAGTCAAAGGAGACTAAAGTTTGAAGATTTTTAAAGAGTTAGGTATTAGTGACGACACAATTCAGTCACTAACTGATATGGGGTTCACTGAACCTACACCAATCCAAATGGAAAGTATTCCATTAGCATTAGAGAAAAAAGATATCATTGGTCAAGCTCAGACTGGTACTGGTAAAACCGGTGCATTTGGTATTCCGATTATAGAAAATACAACTAAGGGTGCAGGCACTCAAGTTGTTATATTAACGCCGACAAGAGAATTAGCAGTACAGGTCAGCGAACAAATTAAAGCATTTTCTAAGAGAAAGAAATTAGCTACTGCAGTTATTTTCGGCGGTATGAGCATAGATCGTCAAATTAAAGATTTAAAAAGACAGCCTGAAATTATTGTTGGTACGCCAGGCCGTATGATCGACCACATCAACCGCCGTACGCTTAAATTACAAGATGTTCATACACTTGTATTAGACGAAGCGGATGAAATGATGAACATGGGCTTCATCGATGATGTTAAATTCATCATGAGCAAAGTACCTGAAAACAACCGTCACACACTTCTATTTTCTGCTACAATGCCTAAGGCAATCCAGGATTTAGTAACACGTTTCATGAACAAACCTCACGTCGTTAAAACGATGAACCAAAACAATTCTGATCCATTAATCGATGAATTTTACACAATTGTAAAAGAGCTGGAAAAACTTTCTGTATTTACATCATTCCTTGATGTTCACCAGCCTGAACTTTCAATCGTATTCGGTCGTACAAAACGCCGTGTTGACGAATTGACAAGTGCTTTAATTGCAAAAGGTTATCGTGCGGAAGGTTTACATGGAGATATTACTCAATCTAAACGTCTTGAAGTATTGAAGAAATTCAAAAACAATTCATTAGACATTCTGGTAGCTACTGATGTAGCTGCAAGGGGCTTAGATATCTCAGGTGTATCACATGTGTACAACTTCGATATTCCACAGGATACTGAGTCGTATACACACCGTATTGGACGTACTGGCCGTGCCGGTAAAGAAGGAATGGCGTTAACATTCGTTAACCCTGTAGAAATGGAATTCCTGCGTCAGATTGAAAAAGACAAGAAGAAACCAATTCTTACACTTCGTCCACCAAGCAAAAAAGAAGTAGAAAAAGCTCGTGAAAACGAAGTATTTGAAAAAATCGGTGCATGGTTAGCTGATAACAAAAATGAGCACACTTTCGAAGTGGCTGATGGGTTAATGAAAACTCATGAATCACGCGAAGTCATTGCAGCGTTAGTAAACGAACTTCTGTATGCCAAAGAAGATGACAATATTCAATTGTCATTTGAAAAACCACTTTCTCGCAAGGGTCACGGCGGACGCAGAGGTAAATCAAGTTATGGTAAAGGCGGTCAAAGAGGCGGCGGCGGTAATAGACGTCAGCGCGATAATGGCGGCAGACCAGCAAGAAACAGCAGCGGCGGCGGCAAACGTCAAGGCGGAAAACCGTCATCAGGCGGACGCACTAGCAAACAAGGCCGTGTATTCAAAGATCATCAGAAATAATAATGATTTTATAAAGCATTCACTTTTAAGTGAATGCTTTTTTATGTTTTCCGAGTGTTGTATCATAGAGATAAACTAACAGTTGGAAGGGTTGCTTATGATAGAGTTGAACGAACGCGTCAGACCATACATGACAGTCAAAGCATTATTAGTATGGGTAACCAGTATTCTTATATTTTCAGCTGCCGGCATTGCAGTATATTACTTTTCATGGCCGGTGTGGCTGTATTACATTTTTATCGGTCTGCTCATTTTAGAGCTGGCTGGCTTTGTCTTCTTGCGGCCATGGATTTATACAAAGGTGACATCTTATGAACTGCTCGCCGACAGAATTGTCGTGAGACAGGGCTTCTTTACAGTGAAAACCCAGATGATTCCTCTTAAAAGGGCTCAGGGCGTTGAATTTAAAACAGGTCCATTGTCGAGACGGTATGACCTTGGGGCTGTCCGTATTAAAACTGCGGGTATCGGTATTGATATGCCGCCTTTAAAAATCGATGAAGCACGCGAATTGAAAAGGAATATCATCGATATCGTAAAGGGGGAACAAACTGATGTATAATCCTCAGAAACTCCATCCTGTTGCATACGCCGGGAGTGTTGTAAAAGGAATTAAAACAATGTTTTTCCCTGCAATTATTATCTTTTTTAATATGCGGGAAGAACTGTTTTCAGGTTCAATCGATTCGTGGATGCTGTTTGGCGGCATCGGCATACTCGCGCTGATTTTCATCGTGTTTACAGGATTCGATATGCTTAATATATACCGTACAAGATTCTGGCTTGAAAATAATAAATTTGTTTTTAAAAACGGAATATTTACACGTAATGAAAAAGAACTGGATATTAAACGTATTCAGTCGATTGATTTTAACCAGCCTTTCTTTCACCGTATTTTTGGAGCGGTTCAGCTCGATATTTTAACGCCGGGTGACGGTATAAAAATTGACACGATTAAAAAATCACAGGGAGAAGATATCCAGAGAGTTATTTACGAGACACAGCAGGATATTGAAAGTGAAGAAACTGCAGTAAATATCGGAGACAGCAGTGTCTGGCCGAGAGAACAGAATGCAGAAACTCCTCCCAAAGCAGCTGCACGTGAATTCGTTACATTGAAGAGGATGAATTTTAAAGAACTTATTTTAATGGCAATGACAAGCGGGGGACTTGGAGTCTTTGCTGCGATATTCTTCGGTGTTCTGAACGTTGTCGGCGGTGAGATACTGATAGAAAACTATTTCGAGTACGTCAGCGATATCGTGAGAAGTGTAATATTCGGCATCGTTATCGCATCGCTGGTATTTGTCATCATCGGTTACGTTATCGGTACAGTTATTATAATGGTGCGTAATTATGACTATACGTTGAAACAAAGAGGTGACGATCTGACAGTTGAGTACGGCTTATTTTCTAAAAAGAATAAGAGTGTCAATATAAACAGGGTGCAGAATGTTGTTATCTCGGACAGTATTTTACGCCGGTTAATCGGTTACTATGCACTGTCTGTATCAATTACGAGCGATTCGCTCGAGTCCGATGCAATCGACGGGAAAGTACAGCTGCTGCCGTTTATAAAGAAAAAAGAGCTGTACAGTATCATTGGAGATATTTTCCCGAACTATCATCTGGAACTGCCAAAACGCGTCGTGCCGTTCCGTTCGATTCGCCGCTATTTCCAGATTACATTGCTGTTTTTCATTATAGGAATAAGTGTCATGGCTTACTTCTTCCACGGTGAAACATTTATGCTGTACTTTTATATTGGTGCAGCGGTTATACTGGTGCTCCTGATTGCGAGCGGGATTTACAGCGCAAGAAATGTCGGTTATGCCATTTATAAAGATGAAATTAATATGATGACAGCGTCCTTCTTTACACGCCGTCATTATGCGATCAAGCGCGATAAAATTATCGATACGACATACCGGCGCAATCCGTTACTGCACCGTGCTGATTTAGGTCATATTGAAGTATCGACGCCGGGCGGAATCGCCAGCTCGTCTGCAGAAATTAAATTTATTGAAAAACATGATATTGAGACAATCTGGACGTTTATAGAAAGGGGGCATGACGATGAAACGCATATCGCCGAAAGCGATCAAACTGTGGAGGATTAGAGAGTATATTAACGCGGGTATCTGGCTTATTATTGGTGCTGCGATAGGTATTGCATCAATATTCCTTGATTTTATACCGTGGTGGATTTTTCTGATTCCAGTTGCTATTGTGATTTATATTATTATCGTTCATGCATGGATTATTCCAAAACTCCGCTATAAATACTTCAGATATCAAGTGCTGGAAGATGAAATCCGCATTCACAGCGGCATCTGGTTTAAATCTGAAGCAGCAGTGCCGCTGTACCGCGTACAAAACATCGATACAACAGTCGGCCCCATTATGAAACGGATGAACTTAAAGGGTATTTCACTGCAGACTTCTGCTGAGAAATTATTTATTCCGGAACTGGAAACAGACAAGGCCGATCAGCTGCGTCATGATATCCGCGAACTGATTAATAAGAATGTGAATGAACTTCAGAATGAGGGAACAATATGATTGTAGGACTGGGTACAGATATTATTGAAATATCGCGTATTTCAAAAGTTAATAAAGAAGATCGTCTGGCCAAAAGAATTCTCACGGCGGATGAATTTTATCATTATAAAGAAATAAGCAATGAAGAACGTAAAATATCTTATCTCGCAGGGCGCTTTGCAGTGAAAGAAGCATACAGCAAAGCGCTCGGTACAGGTATCGGCAGTGCAGTTAGTTTTAATGAAATTAACTGCACGAATGATGCCAGCGGCAAACCGTCCTTAACGAATGCACCGAATGCGCATGTATCGATATCCCATTCAAGGGATTATGCTGTTGCGACAGTTATTATTGAGGAGGCAAACGATGAGCGATAAGTATTACAGAAATACAGTGCTCGATGTGAATCTTAAAGCTATAGAAAAAAACTACAGAGCGGTTCAGGGAATTAATCCGGAGAAAACGCTTATTGCAGTAGTTAAGGCGAATGCCTACGGACTTGGAGCAAAAGCGGTCAGTGAACACCTTGCAGAAGCAGGAGCAACTTTTTTTGCTGTAGCAACACTCGATGAAGCGATTGATCTCCGCATGCACGGCATTAAACAGAAAATACTTGTACTCGGGACAATTAGTCCTGAACATATTAATAAAGCAATTCAGCACCGTATTGCAGTCACTGCACCGAATCTTGAGTGGATTAAGGAAGCGAAAAGTGAAGTGAATGACAGACATGACAAAGCGGTCTGGATTCATATCAAAGTAAATACGGGCATGAACCGTTACGGGACTGCGGATATCCGTGAGATAGAGACGATGATTAATGAGATTAATTCATTCAGCCATTTTATTTACGAAGGCATTTTCAGTCACTTTACTTCAAGCGATGAAGATAAAGATATTACTGCAGCTGAATTTAATCTCTTTAAAGATATTGTTAATCAGGTTGAACATCCGGAGTATGTTCACATATCAAATTCAGGGGGTGCACTGACTTTAGAAGAAGACTTCACGACCGCCGTCCGTTCAGGTATTGCGCTGTACGGCTATTATCCAAGCGGGTATACAAAAGCTGAAACTGCTGTGAAGCTGAATCCGGCGGTGAGATTATCGACTGAAATCACGGCTGTTCATCATCTGGAGCCGGGTGAGAGTGTCAGCTACGGCAGAAAATATACTGCAAAAATAAAGGAAACTGTCGCAACATTGCCGATTGGATACGCAGATGGGTTATTAAGGCAGCATAATGGGTATAAAGTTAAATTAGAAGGTGGTACCGAATGTGAAATCGTCGGAACCATCTGCATGGATGCACTGATGATCAAAGTTCCAGAGCAGGCTAATGCAAAAGAAAGTGTTATTATTATTGATGATCAAGAGGAATCAGGCCAGTCGATGGAAAGTTACAGTAACTATACTGGAACTATTTCATATGAATCACTGTGTGCTTTCGGGCGCCGTATTCCCCGCCGTTATACAGGGAAAGATATTGAATTAATCTATAACGAAGTAATTAATTAAACGGGCATTCGATTAATAGCAACAGAATGCCTCAAATGTTATGATTAATTTAATAATTGATTTTTATGGAGCTGACTGTTTTGTCTTATTCATCTGCAAATAACGAGTTCGAAAAAGCATTGGTAAATGGCTACATTGAAATGGCGGAGATTAATTTATTAATCGCACGGGAAAGTTTTCACGCTGAAAGTGAAGCGCACCGTATCGGCATTACTGTCACGGAACTGGAATGTGCTGCATGTAACGATAGTAAAGATGGTGAATAGATGAAAAGAGGAGAAGTTTATCTGGCCGATCTTTCACCTGTGCAGGGTTCAGAACAAGGTGGAAAACGCCCTGTTGTTATTATCCAAAATAATGTAGGTAACCGTCACAGTCCGACTGTGATAGTTGCAGCCATTACTGGGAAGATAAATAAAGCGAAGATACCTACACATGTGGAAATATCAAAAGAAGCTTATAAACTGGATATGGACTCGGTAATACTGCTGGAGCAAATTCGAACGGTCGATAAGACCAGGTTACAGGAAAAACTTACATATCTGGATGAGGACAAAATGCGCGAAGTTAATGATGCGCTGAAAGTCAGTCTGGAATTAGAACCGAAAAAGAAAAGAAAAAAGAATAAGACGAACAGAAAATAGACTTTTGTAAACAGAAGTCTATTTTAAAGATGGAGGTGTTTCTAATATGACATATATTGATGATCTGGTAGAAGAGTACAAAGGTCTGATTAATGATTACATAGCAAATGGCAATGAAGATATACTGGCAGGCAAGGCACATGAATTCAGTGAAAAAGCGATTGATCTGGATATTTCACCGGATGAGATGGTGGCTCTTCATATTGAACTGATTAACGCAATTCCGCTCGCGAACTATGAAGATGTAAAAGCGTCACTCAATGTGCTGCAGGAAATTATGATCCGTTTTGGATTTACATATAAGGATTACAAAGCAATGCTCAACAAGATGGAGCGTCATGACCAGGAGATGGATGTGGCTGCGAGTCTGCAGGAAACGATGTTAAAAACAACAATTCCCGCAATTGAAAACGTTGAAATTGGTGCAATCAGTGTACCGGCACGCAAAGTGAGCGGGGACTATTTTAACATTATTGAACACAGTGACGGCAAGCTGACTTTCGCAGTAGCCGATGTTATCGGTAAAGGGATACCGGCTGCAATTGCGATGTCGATGCTGAAATTTGGAATGGACCTGACTTCATCATCCAATCCGCCCTCGAAATCTTTAAAACGGTTAAATGAACTCGTTGAAAAGAACGTCAACAAAAATATGTTCGTAACGATGTTTTACGGTCTGTACGATTTTAATGACCAGTCATTATGCTTTTCAAGTGCAGGACACGAGCCCGCATTTTTGTATCACTATGAAGATGATGAGTTCGAGGAACTGGATGGCAAAGGACTTGTACTCGGTGTAATGAAAGATACAGAGTATGAAGAAGTATCGTCGAAGCTTGAGAAAAATGATATGCTGTTCATCTTTACCGACGGAGTGTCAGAACTTAGAAAACACGACGGCGCATTTATAAATATGGATGATATTAAAGAAATGATTCGTGAGGCACGCGACCAGCATCCTCAGGATATCGTACAGTATATTTACGAAGCGCTGACACGTATGCGCAACCAGAATTATAAAGATGATTTAACGATGTTTATAATAAAAAATAAAAGTGCAAACTAAAAAGTTTTAAAATTGTTAATACAGGGTACAAACACTAAGGTATAAAATTTACGAATGATGTGATTGGAGTGCATACATAAATATGAATATAAAAATAGACGCTACGGAAAACAGCGGGGAGTATTTAGTCACTGTCAGCGGCGAGCTTGACGTTTATACTGCACCGGAATTGAAACAGGTTTTTGAACCTGTTGCAGCGGCAGGCCAGCATGATTTAATCGTCGATTTGAGTGAACTGAACTATATGGACTCCACAGGACTTGGTATTTTCGTTGGAACACTTAAAGATCTTAATAAGCATAATAAGGAACTCCATGTCCTTGGAGTAAACGATAGAATTTTAAAACTTTTTGAGATTACAGGATTACGCGATTTAATGTATGTTAATAAGAAGTCGGAGGTCGACTGAAGAATGATGTCACAATATGATTTAATAGAAATGAAGTTTCCGTCAAGTGCAGAATACGTAGGTCTCATCCGTTTGACACTGTCAGGTGTTTTATCGAGAGCGGGAGCAACTTACGATGATATTGAAGATTCTAAAATTGCAGTTTCAGAAGCTGTAACTAATGCAGTTAAACATGCTTATAAAGATAACGAACAGGGTGAAATTTCTGTAGGATTTGCAGTGTACAGCGATAAGGTTGAGATTATTGTTGCAGATAACGGACAGAGCTTTGATTATGAAAAAATTAAAGAAGAGCTCGGACCGTACAACGAAGATGACAATATTGATTACCTCAGAGAAGGAGGGCTTGGCCTTTTCCTTATTGAGACACTGATGGACAAAGTTTCCTTCAGAAAAGAACCTGGTGTTACGATAAGTATGACGAAGTATATTAACGAAAGTCAGGTGCACCCGAATGGAGAAACGATCTCGCAATAGAAATTACGGACTGCCGCCTGAGGAAGTTAACGAGCTGATTAAAAGATATCAGGAATCAGAAGATGATATAGCACAAAGCGAACTCGTAGAAAATTATACGAAGCTTGTGGAATCACTCGCTTACCGTTATTCACGCGGCCAGTCGCATCATGAAGATTTGGTCCAGGTCGGGATGCTGGGATTATTAGGTGCAATCAGACGTTTTGATACATCTTTTGAACGCAGGTTTGAAGTTTTTTTAGTGCCGACAGTAGTCGGGGAAATTAAACGCTATCTGCGAGATAAGACATGGAGTGTTCACGTTCCGAGAAGAATTAAAGAACTCGGACCGAGAATTAAAAATACGACAGATGCTTTGACAAATGAACTCGAAAGATCACCGACAATCCAGGAACTGGCAATGAAACTTGAAGTGACAGAAGAAGAAGTCCTTGAAGCTATGGAAATGGGTCAGAGTTATAATGCGCTCAGTGTCGATCATTCAATCGAAGCGGATAAGGATGGTTCGACGGTAACATTGCTCGATGTTATGGGACAGCAGGATGACAATTATGACCTGGCTGAAAAACGTATGATTTTAGAAAAAGTACTGCCTATCTTAAGCGACAGAGAGCAGGAAATTATAAAATCGACATTTATTGAAGGTCTCAGCCAAAAAGAAACCGGTGAGAAAATCGGTTTAAGCCAGATGCATGTTTCGAGATTGCAGCGTTCTGCAATTAAGAAATTGAGAGAAGCGGTTAAAGAAGCTGAATAATTTTATAAATGAGCCCGGTCTACTTTAGATTGGGCTTTTATTATTAGAGGAGTACATATTATGATGGATGAATTGGTCAAAGAAATATCAACTGAAATGAAAATTAATAAAAGTAATATAGAAAAAGTGCTGGAACTTCTTGCAGAGAAAAACACAGTGCCTTTTATTGCGCGTTATCGTAAAGAACAGACGGGCGGACTCGATGAAGTTGCTATTAAAGAAATTGAAACGAAGTATCTGTACCTGGAAAACCTGAATAAGCGTAAAGAGGAAGTTATCCGTCTGATTGATGAGCAGGGGATGCTGACAGAAGAACTGCGTCAGGATATTTTAAAACAGACGAAACAAAGCCGGGTAGAAGATTTATATCGTCCCTTTAAACAGAAAAAGAAAACACGTGCGACGGAAGCGAAGCGTCTCGGGCTTGAACCGCTTGCGAATATTATACTAGCAGGTAAACACAGAGATATTGAAAATATAGCGGCGGACTATTTAACTGACGAAGTCACATCTGCTGACCTGGCAATTAAAGGTGCCAAAGATATTATCGCAGAGATTATTTCAGATAATCCGCAATACCGTCTGTACATATTGAAAATTATTAAAGATACATCAGAAATCGTTTCAGCAGTTAAAAAGAATGCTGAAGATGAGCAGGGTGTATTTGAAATGTATTACGATTATGCTGAAAGAGTTAAAAATATCGTTCCGCACAGAGTATTGGCATTAAACCGCGGAGAAGCATTAAAGGTTTTATCGGTTAAATTAACTCATGATACTGAAAGAATAGCGAACTATTTAAAGAAACAGGTTATCGCTGAGCATGTGAAAACAAAAGAACTGCTGACAGAAGCAATTGAAGACAGCTTGAAGCGTCTGATTTTACCGTCTCTTGAAAGAGAAGTGCGTGCTGACTTAACGGAGACGAGTGAGAAACATGCTGTCGTTGTTTTTGAAGAGAACTTAAAAAGACTGCTTCTCCAGCCGCCGTTAAAAGGCAGAGTGATTTTAGGGCTGGATCCTGCATACCGTACAGGATGTAAACTGGCTGTAATAAACGATACCGGTTCATACCTTGCAAAAGACGTAATATTCCCGCATAAGCCCGTGAATAAAAAAGATGCTGCTAAAGCAGTCATTTTAAAATTAATTAAAAAATACGGTGTATCATTAATTGCGATAGGGAATGGTACGGCATCAAGAGAATCTGAGGAGTTTATCGGTGAACTGATAAAAGATGAAAATCTCGATGTTCCTTATATTATCGTAAATGAAGCGGGTGCCAGTGTATATTCGGCATCTGATATCGCAAGAGAAGAGTTTCCGGACTTTAATGTTGAGGAGAGAAGTGCGGTATCGATTGCTAGACGCGTTCATGATCCGCTGAGTGAGCTGGTTAAAATTGATCCGAAATCTATCGGTGTCGGACAGTACCAGCATGATATTAATCAGAAGTTCTTAACAGAGTCATTAAACTTTGTCGTGGAAACAGCGGTAAACCAAGTAGGTGTTAACTTAAATACGGCATCGACAACACTGCTGCAGCACGTTGCAGGCCTGTCGCCGGTAATAAGTAAAAACATCGTCACGTTCAGAGAAGAAAATGGCGGATTTAAAAAGAGAAGTGAATTGAAGAAAGTTGCGCGGTTAGGGGACAAAACTTACGAGCAGTGTGTCGGTTTTCTTAGAATATTCAACGGGAAAGAGCCGCTCGATGTGACGCCGATTCACCCTGAACAGTATAAAAACACTTACCAGCTCATCAAGACAATCGGTTTAACAATTGAAAACCTCGGTGAAGAAGTTATGAGTGAAAAACTGGATGCTTTAAATATTAAGGAAACAGCAGAGATGCTGGACATCGGTGTGCCGACGCTTGAAGATATTATTTTAAGTTTGAAAGCACCGATGAGAGATATTCGTGATAAATACGATACGCCGCTGTTAAAATCAGATGTTCTCGGCATCGAAGATTTAAAAACAGGCATGACTTTATCGGGTACAGTTAGAAACGTAACTGACTTCGGTGCATTTGTTGATGTTGGGGTGAAGCAGGATGGACTGGTTCACGTATCACAAATTTCGAACCGCTTTGTTAAACACCCGCTAGAAGTGGTAAATACCGGAGATATTGTTGAAGTTAAAGTAATGGATGTTGATGTAAAGAAAAACAGAATATCGCTGACGATGAAAAATTTATAAGATACAAAAAAGGAACCGGCTCAGCCGGTTCCTTTTTTTAATGAATATTAATGGTTACATGTTGTGGAAGTAATCAGGAGTTTCTAAATCAACGTCGTTGATGTCGATTCCCAATGCTGCTGCAACACCTTTACCGTAATCCGGATCTGCCTGATAGCAGTTAAAGATATGACGGTGTTTAGTACGAGTAGTTGTACCCGTCATTTCATTTGCTGTGTTGTAGAATAGACGCTGTTTGCTTTCGTCTGACTGCAATCTGAATAATTTACCAGGCTGCTCGAAGTAGTTGTCGTCATCTTCACGGAAGTTGTGTTCGTAAACTGAACTGTACTCAAGATCAAGTGCAGGCTGTTTAGCTGCCGGCTGTGAGTTATGAGCGCCATAACTGTTCGGGTAATAGTTAAGTGATGATCCTTCATTACCGTCAACTCTCATTGCGCCGTCACGGCTGAATGGACAAACATTTGCTGCACCTTTAGGTGAGTTCACAGGAATCTGGTGGTGGTTAACCCCTAAACGGTATCTTTGAGTATCTCCATATGAGAATAAACGGCCTTGAAGCATTTTATCTGGTGAGAAACCAATACCAGGAACAATGTTAGTTGGAGCAAATGCTGCCTGCTCAACTTCTGCAAAGTAGTTTTCAGGGTTCTTGTTTAGTTCGAACTCACCAACCGGAATTAATGGATAATCACCTTTGTACCAAACTTTAGTTAAGTCGAATGGGTTATCAGGGTGGTTTTTAGCCTGTTCTTCAGTCATTACCTGAATGTATACTTTCCATTTAGGGAAGTCGCCTTCTTCGATTGTGTTAAATAAATCTCTTTGTGAAGATTCACGGTCAACACCAACTAATTCAGCTGCTTCTTCAGCAGAATAGTTTTCAATTCCCTGCTGAGTGCGGAAGTGGAATTTAACCCATACACGCTCGTCGTTTTCATTAATCATGCTGTAAGTGTGTGAACCGAATCCGTGCATGTTTCTGAAGCCCTTAGGAATTCCGCGTTCAGTCATAATGATTGTTACCTGGTGAAGTGCTTCAGGTAAGTTAGTCCAGAAGTCCCAGTTGCTTTCAGCGTTATGCATGTTAGTTTTAGGGTCGCGTTTTACAACGTGGTTTAAACTTGGGAATAACTTAGGGTCACGGAAGAAGAATACAGGCGTATTGTTACCAACTAAATCCCAGTTACCTTCTTCTGTATAGAATTTTAAAGCAAATCCGCGAATATCGCGTTCAGCATCAGCTGCACCGCGTTCGCCGGCTACAGTTGAGAAACGTGCGAACATTTCAGTCTGCTTGCCAACTTCGCTGAAAATGCTTGCTTTTGTATATTGAGAGATATCGTTTGTTACTGTGAATGTACCGTAAGCGCCGGAACCTTTAGCGTGCATGCGGCGTTCAGGTATAACTTCACGGTCGAAATGAGCCATCATGTCGAGGAAGTACGGATCTTGCATAACAAGCGGTCCGCGAGGGCCGGCTGTCATTGTGTTTTCGCGATCGCCAACAGGGTTACCGAAAAGAGTAGTAAGTCTATTATCTTTGTTTGCCATTAATAAGTGCCTCCATTAATTAGAATGATTATAAATAAACTATAACAAGCCAAGTGAGCAAAAGCAAGTTCCGAAACCGCAATATAATAAATTTATTTACTGAATTAATATGCCGTATATATATTTAATATTTTACTGCCAAGAGAGAGGGGCAGTGTCTAAATGAGAAATTAGACAACGGTACAGGCTGCAGCTTAATATTTGCCTTTATATAGAAGATTCTAGAAAAACATAAAAATTTTTAACTAATTCTGCAGAAACTGTTGACTTCATATCGATTACTCTGTATATTAATAAACGTTGTATAAAACAGATGGCCCGTTGGTCAAGCGGTTAAGACACCGCCCTTTCACGGCGGTAACACGGGTTCGAGTCCCGTACGGGTCACCATTTAAATTGTTTAAAACAAACAGTTGACTTCAAGTTCTTACTGAAGTATAATAAATAATCTAACCAGTTAACGGAAACGTAACAGGCGAAGAAAACAAGATTTAAATTAAATGAAATTAGTTGTTGACATTAACTGCTGAACGAGATATACTAGTTCTTGTCGCTCAAAACATATTAACGAAAAGTTAATACATATAATAAGCTTTGCGGTTGTGGCGGAATCGGCAGACGCGCTAGGTTGAGGGCCTAGTGGGAGTTAAATCCCGTGGAGGTTCAAGTCCTCTCAGCCGCACCATTGAAAACTTATTATAACATATATACCATGCGGGTATAGTTAAATGGTATAACCTCAGCCTTCCAAGCTGATGTTGTCGGTTCGATCCCGTCTACCCGCTCCATTAGAATTATTACCTAAGCAATACAATAGAGAACATTGAAAACTGAATGACAATATGTCAACGTTTAATTCCGAATTACAAAGTCTTCTATTTCTATAGAAGCACACATTGAGGCGAACAATTTAAACGCAAACGAGATACTGTCAGCAGTATCACAAAGAGCTTAAG
>CANRKV010000008.1 GCA_947631305.1 uncultured Jeotgalicoccus sp. | reverse complement strand
GCACCTGCTTCTGTATCAATATCTTCGTTATATAAAGGTAAATCTCCGATATCAATAAATTCTGTTTCATATTCGGACGGGAATAATTCAGCGACGTTTTGAGCAAGTTTTCTAGTGACAGATTCTTTTCTAAGACTTCCGACTATAATACCAACTTTTGTCATATTAAAATCATCCTTCCTTTTAATCTTTAACACACTTAAAGTATAGATGATGAAACTGATTTAGACAAAAAAAGCACTCCCCATTGCTGGGAAGTGCTTTCCAATATATAAAACGTATATTAACGTTTTGAGAATTGTGGTGAACGACGGGCTTTTTTGAAGCCGTATTTGTAACGTTCTTTCATACGTGGGTCACGTGTTAAGAGTCCAGCTCTTTTCAGTGCTCCGCGGTGTTCTGGATCTGCTTCAAGTAAAGCTCTTGCAATACCGTGACGGATTGCTTGTGCCTGACCTGTGAAGCCACCACCGTGAACATTTACCAATACATCGTAGTTACCTTCTGTTTCTGTAACTGCGAATGGCTGGCTTAAATCTAAGATTAAACTTTCAAATGGGAGATAGTCTCTCATGTCGCGTCCGTTAACTGTTACTTTACCTTCACCTGGTACTAAACGTACACGTGCAACTGAGTGCTTACGACGTCCAGTTCCTTGATATTCTACTTTAGCCAAATGTTTTCCCTCCTAGTCCTTAACCACGTAACTCGTAGTTTACAGGTTGTTGTGCAACGTGTGGATGGTTCTCTCCACCGTATACAAATAATTTTTTGCCTTGTTTACGTCCTAATGGATTCTTAGGTAACATTCCTTTGATAGAAGTTTCTAATAATCTCATTGGGTTTTTGTCTCTTAATTCACCAGCTGATACTGATTTGATTCCACCAACATGACCTGTGTGTCTGTAGTAGATTTTTTGTGAATCTTTTTTACCTGTTAATACAATCTCACTAGCGTTGATTACGATAACGTAATCACCTGAATCTACGTGAGGTGTAAAAGTTGGTTTGTGTTTCCCGCGTAATATTGTTGCTACTTCTGTAGATAAGCGACCTAATGTTTTACCCGCTGCATCTACAACAAACCATTTACGTTCGATAGTTGACTCATTAGCCATAAACGTTTGATCCATAGTAATTTCCTCCTAAATCTCGTTCTATATTGTCGTTTTAAATTAGTCGTTTTTGTCTTTTTATATTCATTATCCTAATAAGTTTCCGGGGCCTATTAATCATGGATGGATATAAAAATGTACCGTTAATTATTATATAATCGAACCATCATAAAGTCAATGTTTTCATGACAACTTTTACAACTTTTTATACCATACTTTTTCCAGATAAAGACCTTCGGCCGGTGCTGTTTTAGGAATAACTGTTCTGTCTTTTGCTGCAATCATATTCAGCGTGTCCGGCGTTCTGATGCCTCTGCCGCATTCCAGCACGTATGCTGCAATGATACGCACCATGTTATACAGGAAGCCTGTACCGGTAATTACGAATTCAAAGCCGTCGTTTGTTTCGATTACTTTAAAGTCTTTAATCGTCCGTACTTTATTTTTAATTTCCCCCTTGGCACTGGAGAACGTCGTAAAGTCGTGTGTTCCGATAAACGGGTGCATTGCCTGTTCCATCGCTGCGATATCCAGCGTGTATGGGTAATGTGTCTTCAAACCGTCGTAAAACGGATTTTTAGTGCCTGTGTAGACCTTATAGCGGTATGTCTTCCCAACCGCATCAAAACGGGAATGAAAGCCGGCATGAGCAATTTGCACGTCATTAATCAGTATATCATCCGGCATCGCTCTGTTTAAAATGAATTTCCATTTTTCAGGCGGTATGTCTATCGGAGTATCGAAATGAAAGTACTGCTCCAAAGCATGTACACCTGCATCCGTACGTGATGATGCATGAATGCGTGTAAATTCTTTGTGCATCCGTTTCAGCTGTTTTTCTATCGTGCCCTGCACAGTCCTGAAATCATGCTGATACTGAAAACCGCTGAAGTTCCGACCGTTATATGAAATATTTACTGCAACTCTCATTAAGTTCACTGCCTTACAAATAGTAATAATGCACCGAATAATACAAGCGCCAGAAGCGCCATCGTATCCCGTGTTTCCCAGGACAGAAGACGGTAGTGCGTCCGGCCCTCTTCACCCTGATATCCTCTGACTTCCATAGCAATGGCCATTTCTTCAGCACGCTTAAACGCAGACATAAAGAGCGGAATGAATATCGGTACCAGCGCATTAATGCGCTGTTTTAAATTACCCGTCATAAACGTCGAGCCGCGTGCACTCTGCGCTTTAATTATTTTCTCTGTTTCGTCCATCAGCGTTGGAATGAATCTTAATGAAATCGACATCATCATCGCAATTTCATGCACAGGCACTTTTAATGCTTTCAGCGGCCTGCACAGTTTTTCAATCGCATCCGTCAATTCAATCGGACTCGTTGTCAGCGTCATCAGCGTCGTAATCACAACGAGTAGAATCAGCCGGATTGTAATATAAACACCGGTAATAAGTCCTTCTGATTCAATCGTGAAGAACCCGCCGTCAATTAGTACTGTCCCGCCTTTAGTTAAGAACAGATGCATCAGAAACGTAAATATTAACAGGATAAAAATCAGCTTTAAACCGTTAAAGAGAAATCTGATTGATAAGCCTGCCAGTTTAGTCATAGACAGAACAAACAGTATTAACAAACCGTAGCCGAGCCAGTGATTCGCGAAGAACACGATAATCATAAATAAAATTACAGTTAGGATTTTCGATCTCGGGTCCAGTCTGTGAATCATACTATTTCCCGGGATATATCTGCCGAGCAGCATTGAACTAAGCATTATTCCGCCTCCAGTCCTCATACAGCTCAATAAATTCAGCTGTATTTTTTGGAGTGCCGTTTAATACTGTGCCTTTTTTGTGTAAATCCTGAACGAGCTGAATCACGTGGGGAACTTCGAGATTATAGTGTTCCATAAAATGACTGTCAGTCAATACATCAGCAGTCCCGCCTTCTCCGGCAAGCTGTCCTTCAGCCATGACTTTTACTTCATCTGTAAACTCCAAGACATCATTCATGTCATGTGTAATTAAAATTACTGTAATGCCCATTTTTTTATATACATCGTAAAACAGCTGCATCGTTTCATCATGGCTTACAGGGTCCAGCCCTGCTGTCGGTTCGTCCAGTATTAAAATACTCGGTTCCATCGCAAGAATTCCTGCGATTGCAACTTTTCTCATCTGCCCGCCTGAAAGTTCAAAAGGACTTTTCTCGAGCAGTGATTCATGAACATTAAGAAGATCCAGATAGTAGCACGCTTTTTCTCTCGCAGCTTCTTCACTGACTCCCATATTCATCGGCCCGAACATAACATCTTTCAGTACCGTGCTTTCAAACAGCTGGTGCTCCGGAAATTGAAACACCATCCCGACTTTCGCTTTCGCCTGATGGATAACCTTTTGCTTTGTTTTCTTCTGCAGTACAACGCCGTCTGTTTCCACTGTGCCTGAGCTCGGCAGAATCAAGCCGTTCATCGTCTGAATCAGCGTAGATTTACCGCTGCCTGTATGGCCGATCAGTCCGTAAAACTTTCCCGATTCAAATGTCGTATTTATATTTTTTAACGCCAGGTATTCGAATGGGGACTTACGGTTATAAAACACATTTACATCCGTAAACTTTATCGTCATAACCGCACCACCAGTTCATCATGTGTCACATAGGAACCGTCGAGCAGTGCATCTGAAATCTCTACTGTATACGGTACTTTTAAGTTACTTTCCTGCAGCAGTTCTTTATCCCTGTATACTTCTTCCACTGAACCCTCGCCGACAATCCTGCCGCCGTTCATCACGATGACTCTGTCGCTCCGTTCAATTTCTGTTAGGTCATGAGTAATATAAAGAATCGTTGTATCCAGCTGTTCGTGCAGTCTGCATAAAATAGCCAGCACTTCTTTTCTGCCAGCCGGGTCCAGCATTGATGTCGCTTCATCCAAAATAAGTACTTCCGGCTGCATCGCAAGTGCACCTGCAATTGCGACTCTCTGTTTCTGGCCGCCTGACAGACGGTGGGGTTCATGTGTACGGAATTCAAGCATATTAACGAGGCCGAGAGCATACTCTGTACGTTCGATCATTTCTTCCCGCCCGAGCCCCAGATTTTCAAGGCCGAATGCAACATCATCTTCGACTGTTGCACCGACAAACTGGTTATCCGGATTCTGGAAGACAATCGCAAACTTACGTCTTAGTATCTGCTTGTTTTCATCAGTTAAAAGTTCATCGCCAACGTAAATTTCGCCTTCGTATTCTTCAATAATGCCCATGATGATTTTTACCAATGTACTTTTCCCCGAGCCGTTATGCCCGATTATCGAAGTCCATTCCCCCGCATTGAAAGGGATGGAGATATGATCCAGGGCATATGATTCTTCCGCCCGGTATTTAAATGCAATATCTTTTAATGAAATCATATTTCCACCCCTTTAAAAATTTATGTAAAAAAAAGCGCGTACCCTGCAATAAGAGTCGCGCACTGATTTTTTTATATTGCAGGATACGTCGAGCTAGACGAATGAGCCCTTACGGGCTCACCATCATAACACTCACTCTGCTTTTATAGTTTACGCTTCTTCAGTTGTAACTGGAGCGCCTTCTACGAATTCGATAATTACAAGTTCAGCTCCGTCACCACGACGAGTTCCAAGCTTCTTGATGCTTGTGTAACCGCCTTGACGATCTGCGAAACGTGGAGCGATGTCTTCAAATAATTTTTGAAGTGCATAACTTGTTGAACCATCTTCATTGATGATTTCTACGTTACGTACAGTTTGACCAGCACGTCTTTTCGCTGCTAAGTCACCGCGTTTACCTAGTGTAACTAAACGGTCTGCAAGTTTACGTAATTCTTTAGCACGGTCTTCAGTAGTAGTGATGCGCTCACTTACGATTAATGAAGTTGCTAAGTCGCGTAACATTGCTTTTCTTTGGTCTGATGTACGTCCAAGTTTTCTGTAACCCATTATTTCTCCTCCTTTATGACTAGTCTTCTTTGCGTAGACCTAAATCAAGGTCTTCAAGTTTAAATTTAACTTCTTCCAGTGACTTACGTCCCAGATTACGCACTTTCATCATATCAGCTTCTGTTTTATCAGTAAGTTCCTGAACAGAGTTAATACCAGCGCGTTTCAGACAGTTATAAGAACGTACTGATAAGTCAAGTTCTTCAATAGACATTTCAAGTACTTTCTCTTTCTGATCTTCTTCTTTCTCGATCATGATTTCAGCATTTTGTGCTTCGTCAGTAAGACCGACAAAAATGTTTAAGTGTTCAGTGAGAATTTTAGCACCCAATGATACTGCTTCCTGAGGAGTAAGTGAACCATCAGTCCATACATCCAAAGTGAGCTTATCGAAGTTTGTACTTTGTCCTACACGTGTATTTTCAACAGTATAATTCGCACGTTCTATCGGTGTATAGATAGAGTCGATTGGAATTACACCAATTGGCATATCAGCTTTATTATTACCGTCTGCCAGTGTGTATCCTCTGCCACGATCTGCTGTCATGCGTAATTTCAAGCTTCCGCCTTTAGATACTGTTGCAATCTTAAGGTCTCTGTTTAAAATTTCCACATCACTGTCGTGAGTAATATCAGCTGCAGTAACCACACCTTCACCGCTAAAATCAATTTCTAAAGTTTTTTCTTCTTCAGAATAGATTTTTAAAGCAAGGCTCTTGAGGTTAGTAATAATTGTAGTCACGTCTTCAACAACATTGTCTATTGTCGAAAACTCATGAAGTACATTTTCTATTTCAATCGTCTTAACTGCCGCACCTGGTAATGATGATAAAAGAATGCGACGCAAGGAGTTCCCAAGTGTTGTCCCATAACCTCTTTCTAAAGGTTCTACAACAAACTTACCAAACTTAGAATCTTCCGATACCTCTACTGTCTCAATTCTAGGTTTCTCGATTTCGATCATGTGTAACATATCCTCCCTTTAAACGCCGAAAATATTAGAAAATAATATTGTTCCCAACTACTTAAGCGATTTATTATTCTTATACACGACGACGTTTAGGTGGACGACAGCCATTGTGTGGAACTGGAGTTACATCTCTGATAGCTGTAATTTCAAGTCCAGCTGACTGAAGTGCACGGATAGCTGCTTCACGACCGGCACCAGGACCTTTAACTGTAACTTCTACAGTTTTAAGACCGTGTTCCATCGCTGCTTTAGAAGCAGTTTCAGAAGCCATTTGTGCTGCGAAAGGAGTAGATTTCTTAGAACCTTTAAACCCTAATGCACCGGCAGATGACCATGAAAGAGCATTACCGAACTCGTCAGTAATTGTAACAATTGTATTGTTAAAAGTTGAGCGGATGTGTGCTACACCTGCTTCTATATTCTTTTTCACTTTACGTTTACGTGATTGTTGTTTGCGAGCCATTATTTATCCTCCTTTACTTTAGTAACTATTTATTTCTTCTTGTTCGCTACTGTTTTAATTGGACCTTTACGAGTTCTTGCGTTGTTCTTAGTGTGTTGACCATTAACTGGTAAACCACGACGGTGACGCATTCCCTTGTAAGAACCGATTTCCATAAGACGTTTAACGTTTAAGTTTGTTTCACGGCGTAAGTCACCTTCGACTTTATACGCGTCTACTACTTCACGAATTTTGTTTAATTCATCTTCAGTAAGATCTTTAACTCTAGTGTTTTGATCAACTGATGCTTTAGCTAAAATTTCGCTAGCGCGTGTTGGACCAATACCGAAAACATATGTTAAAGAAATTACAACACGTTTGTCACGTGGTACGTCAACTCCTGCAATACGAGCCATATCTTTGCACCTCCAAATTAAATATTAACCTTGTTTTTGTTTGTGTTTAGGGTTTTCACAAATTACCATTACTTTTCCTTTTCTGCGGATAACTTTACATTTTTCACAGATAGGTTTTACTGATGGTCTTACTTTCATGTTTTTTACCTCCTTAGAATATGGAGTCTCTTATTTAAAACGATAAGTGATTCTGCCACGTGTTAAGTCATATGGTGACATCTCAACTGTTACTTTATCACCAGGAAGTATGCGTATATAGTTCATACGAATTTTACCTGATACATGAGCTAATATCTCATGACCATTTTCTAATTCTACTTTGAACATTGCATTTGGTAAAGTATCAAGCACTGTACCTTCCAGTTCAATTACATCTTGTTTACTCACTTCTTTTCCTCCTTATACAGCATTTCAATTCCTATTATAGAAATTTGCTCTAGGTGACGATTCACTTCGTCTAATAACGACTCTCTCGTATACATATAGACATAGCAACATTCACCTAAATTGCTGCAAGGTGAACATTTCTATAAGCCATTAAGAATTTCATCGACTTCTTCGAAAACTTCTTCTATATCTTTTGAGCCATCTACTGTAGCTAGAACTCCAAGACCTTTATAGAAATCCAGAAGTGGTGCTGTCTGTTTAATATTGACTTCCAGACGGTTTTGTACTGTTTCCGGATTGTCATCTTCGCGCTGGTATAATTTACCGCCGTCTAAGTCACAAATACCCTCTGTCTTAGGCGGGTTAAACACTAGATGATAAGTCGCACCGCAAGTTTCACAAATGCGTCGGCCAGTCAGTCTGTTCATCAGTTCCTCTTCAGGCACTTCAACATATATAGTCTGATCGATCTGAGAGTTAAGCTCTGTCATGATGTTATTCAATGCTTCCGCCTGATCGACAGTTCTAGGGAAACCATCCAGTAAGAATCCATCTTTTACATCACTTTGAGAAAGTCGCTCTTTCACGATACCAACCGTTACTTCGTCAGGAACAAGTTCTCCCTGGTCCATAAATGCCTTGGCCTGTCTTCCTAAATCCGTCTCGTTTTTAATCGCAAGACGGAACATATCTCCTGTAGAGATATGAGGAATCGAGTATTTTTTGATTATTTTCGCAGCTTGAGTACCTTTACCTGCACCAGGCAAGCCCATAATAATAATGTTCATTATTCTGTTTCCTCCTACTTATCTACGCTTTCTAAATCCGCGGTATTCTCTTTGGTTAGCCTGAGCTTCCAATTGTTTCATCGTTTCAAGAGCAACCCCGATAACGATCAGCAAGCTCGTCCCTCCAATTTGAATTGCCTGCGGCAAGTCCATAAACTTCGTAATTAAGAGTGGTAAAATTGCAATACCTGCAAGGAACACAGAGCCTACAAATACTAATCTGTATAAAACAGAAGTAATATAATCCTGTGTGTTTTTACCTGGGCGGATACCCGGAATATAACTGCCCTGTTTTTTCAGGTTGTCAGCCATCTTCTCAGGATTCACCTGTACAAATGAATAGAAGTAAGCAAATGCGATAATCAGGACAACATAGACAATCATTCCAATCCAGTCAGACGGGTCAGCAAAACGGGCTACCGTTTGTGCCCAGTTTGCATCCGGGAAGAATAACGTCAGTGTTTGAGGCATCATCAGAAATGCCATTGCAAAGATTACCGGGATAACCCCTGCCGGGTTAACTTTTAACGGTAAGAATGTTGATTGCGGTGCCAATTGTGACCCGGGTGTACTCTGTCCTTTTGCATATTGCACTGGAATCTTACGAATCGCTTGTAAGATAAACACTGCAAACGCAGTAAGAAGAATAAGGAATATTACGATACCAGCAATTTGCAGTACTGCCATTGTTACATCCGCCGACCCTGTGAATCTTGACTGATAAAGCTGTATTAATGCACTTGGAAGTGCACCTAAGATACCTGCAAAGATAATGATTGAAATACCATTACCGACACCATGTGAAGTGATTTGTTCACCAATCCACATAAGGAAAGCTGTACCTGTAGTTAAAATTAAAGCGATAAGCAGATAAGATCCAACATTATTGTCATCAATCAGGTTACCGCCGAACATTTGATTAAATGCAAACGACATACCGATAGCTTGGATAAATGCTAAAACGATCGTGAAATACCTAGTGAATTGAGCAAGTTTCCGTCTTCCGACTTCACCTTGTCTTGCCCATTCAGCAAACTTTGGAACTACGTCCATTTGAAGCAGCTGCGTCACGATTGAAGCCGTGATGTACGGCATTATCCCCATCGCTAAGATAGAGAAGTTCATGAGCGCTCCACCGCCAAATGTATTCATTAAATCTAAAACTCCGCTCCCGGATGCGCCAGTGTCAAAAACACTTGGATCTACGCCGGGAACCGGAATGTACGTACCGATTTTGAAAATAACTAGCATTGCCAAAGTAAACAGTATCTTATTACGTATTTCTTTAATTTTAAAGAAATTCGATATTGTCCCGATCATTAGATCACCTCATGAGTTCCGCCCTGTTGCTCAATCGCTTCTACAGCTGAACTAGAAAATTTGTGCGCTTTAATCGTCAACTTCTTCTCTAAGTTACCGTTGCCTAAAATCTTAATTCCAGATTTTTCGTTTTTAACAATTCCTGATTCGATTAAAAGTTCAGGAGTTACTTCTGTACCATTGTCAAAACGGTTTAACGCAGTAACATTTACAACTGCGTAATCTTTACGGTTGATGTTTGTGAATCCGCGTTTTGGAATACTACGGAAAAGTGGTAATTGTCCACCTTCGAAAGTAAGACCAACTTTACCGCCAGAACGGGACTTCTGTCCGTTATGACCGCGACCGGATGTTTTACCGTTACCTGATGACATACCGCGTCCAACTCTGTTACGTTTGTTACGCGCGCCTTCAACTGGTTTAAGTTCGTGTAATTTCATCTTCGCACCTCCTACTTTATTTTATCATTATTTCTCTTCTACTGTAACTAAATGACCGACTTTAGCAATCTGTCCTCTTAACTGAGGAGTATCTTCATGCTCAACAGTCTGGTGCATTTTTCTAAGCCCTAATGCTGTAACTGTTTCTCTTTGTGTCTGCGGTTTACCGATAACACTCTTAGTGAGGGTAACTTTCACTTTTGCCATTGACTATTCCCTCCTTAGTTTAGAATCTCTTCTACAGTTTTATCTCTAAGTTTTGCAACTTCTTTAACATCTTTAAGTTCAGTTAAGCCTTTAACAGTAGCGCGAACTACGTTGATTGGTGTGTTAGCACCAAGTGACTTACTTAAGATATCAGTAACACCAGCTAATTCTAATACGGCACGAACCGGTCCGCCCGCGATAACTCCTGTACCAGGAGCAGCAGGTTTCATGAGTACGTTACCTGATGAGAATCGTCCGATTACTTCATGAGGTACAGTACCATTAACGATAGGTACTTCAACTAGATTTTTCTTAGCAGATTCGATAGCTTTTTTAATTGCTTCAGGAACTTCCTGAGCTTTACCAGTACCGAAACCTACACGTCCTTTTCTGTCCCCAACTACTACTAAAGCTGAGAAACGGAAACGACGACCACCTTTAACTACTTTAGCGATACGGTTGATCGTTACAACGCGCTCTTCAAATTCTTGTACTTCTCTTTCTCTTCTTTGAGCCATGAAATATGTCCCTCCTTTTTTTTAGAAATCCAGTCCGTTTTCACGTGCTGCATCAGCTAACGCTTTAACACGTCCATGATATAAATATCCACCACGGTCAAATACTACTTTAACGATGTCTTTGTCTTTTGCACGGTTGGCAATAAGAGCTCCGACTTCTTTAGCAGCTTCTACGTTAGATCCTGATTCGCCTTTGAATTCAGTATCTTTAGTAGACGCGCTTACAAGTGTAATTTGCGCAGTGTCATCAATTAATTGAGCATAGATATGCTTGTTTGAACGGTAAACATTTAAACGTGGTCTTTCAGTCGTACCTGAAAGTAAGTTACGCACGCGACCATGTCTTTTTTGACGTACTTTGTTCTTGTCAATTTTCGCGATCATTGATGTTCACTCCTCACTTATTATTATTTACCAGTTTTACCTTCTTTACGGCGAACGTTTTCACCTTTATAGCGAATACCTTTACCTTTGTATGGTTCTGGTGGACGTACTTTACGGATGTTAGATGCAAGAGCACCAACAGCCTCTTTATTAATACCTTCAATTTTAATGTTAGTATTGCCGTCAACTGTAATCGCAAGATCGTCAGTTGCTTCGAATTCTACCGGGTGAGATAAACCAACGCTTAGCGCTAATTTTTTACCTTGCATTTGAGCACGGTAACCAACTCCGATAAGTTCAAGTTCTTTAACAAAACCTTTTGATACACCTTCAACCATGTTGTTGATAAGTGCACGAGTTGTTCCGTGAACTGTACGGTGTTCTTTAGATTCACTTGGGCGAACTACTTCTAGAGTAGTATCTTCAAGATTGTATGTCATTGCTTCATTAAATGAGTTAACTAATTCACCTTTAGGACCTTTTACTGTAATAGTATTGTCCTTGATGTCAATAGTTACGTCACTTGGAATGTCAATAAGACGTTTACCTACACGACTCATTACTTTGCACCTCCTGTTTTATTAAATTACCAAACGTATGCGAGAACTTCCCCGCCAAGATTTCTTTTACGTGCTTCTTTATCTGTAAGCACACCTTCTGATGTTGAAATAAGAGCAATTCCAAGACCGTTAAGTACTCTTGGTAATTCTTCTCTTTTAGCATAAACACGAAGTCCAGGTTTAGAAATACGTTTCAAACCAGTAATAACGCGTTCGTTTTCGTTGCTGTATTTCATGAATACACGGATGACACCTTGCTTATCGTCCTCGATGTATTCTACATTTTTAACAAAACCTTCTGTTTTCAAAATAGCAGCGATTTCCTTTTTCATGTTTGAACCAGGAATCTCTAAAGTTTCATGTCTAACGATGTTCGCATTTCTAATGCGTGTTAGCATATCTGCAATTGGATCTGACACTGTCATTTAAGTTGCCTCCTTTCGAATAATGAATCTTACCAGCTTGCTTTTCTTACACCAGGAATTTGCCCTTTGTAAGCAAGTTCACGGAAACAGATACGGCAAAGCTTGAATTTACGTAGTACTGAATGTGGTCTGCCACATCTTTCGCAGCGTGTATATTCTCTAACTTTGAATTTTTGTTCTTTTTGCTGTTTAGCAATCATTGATTTTTTAGCCACTATATTGCCTCCTTATTACTTACTTTTGGAACGGCATACCGAATTGTGTAAGCAATTCACGAGCTTCTTCGTCCGTGTTTGCTGTTGTAACAATAACGATATCCATACCGCGAACTTTTGATACTTTATCGTAATCAATTTCCGGGAAGATTAATTGTTCTTTAACACCTAATGTGTAGTTACCGCGTCCATCGAATGCTTTCTTAGAAATACCTCTGAAGTCTCTTACACGTGGTAATGAAACTGAGATAAGTTTGTCTAGGAATTCATACATTCTTTCTCCGCGAAGTGTAACTTTAGCACCGATTGGCATACCTTCACGTAAACGGAATGTAGCGATTGATTTCTTAGCTTTAGTGATAACTGGTTTTTGACCTGTAATTGCACTTAATTCCTCAACTGCTGTGTCGAGTACTTTTGCGTTTTGTACAGCGTCACCGATACCCATATTTACTACGATTTTATCAATCTGTGGTGCCTGCATTACTGAAGAGTAGTTAAATTTGTTTACTAGTTCTTGTTTGATTGTTTCATTGTATTTTTCTTTTAAGCGAGCCATTAATGGGACCTCCTTCCGTTTGAATCTTATTTGATCTCTTTACCTGATTTAACAGCGATTTTCACTTTTTTACCATCTTTAATTTCATGACGGATACGAGTGCGTTCACCTGATTCAGGGTCTACATGCATGACGTTGGAAACATGAATCGGAGCTTCTACCTCTAGAATCCCGCCTTCTGGGTTCATTTGAGATGGCTTCTGATGTTTCTTGATTACGTTGACATTTTCAATAACGACACGGTTGTCTGCAGGAATTGCTTTTAGTACAGTTCCTTTTTTACCTTTGTCCTTACCGCTGATTACAACGACCTGGTCACCTGTTTTTACGTGCATAGTTGTCGCACCTCCTTCGGATTTGGATTATAGTACTTCTGGTGCTAATGAGATAATCTTCATGAAGTTACCTTCGCGAAGTTCACGAGCAACTGGTCCGAAAATACGAGTACCTCTTGGACCTTTATCATCACGGATGATTACGCATGCGTTCTCATCGAATTTAATATATGAACCATCTTCACGACGGACACCTGTTTTTGTTCTAACGATGACGGCTTTAACAACCTCACCTTTTTTGACAACCCCACCGGGTGTTGCATTCTTAACACTTGCAACGATTACATCTCCGATGTTCGCAGTTTTACGGCCTGTTCCGCCCAAAACTTTAATAGTTAGCACTTCACGTGCTCCTGAGTTGTCAGCTACCTTCAAGCGGCTCTCTGACTGAATCATGCGCGATTCCCTCCTTCTGTTTCAAATATTTTTATACTATTACAGATTCTTTAACGATTTCAACTAGACGGAATCGTTTAGTCGCAGATAATGGACGTGTTTCTTGGATTCTAACGATATCGCCCATTTTCGCAGTGTTGTTTTCATCATGTGCTTTATATTTTTTAGAATATTTAACACGTTTTCCGATGATCGGGTGCTTTGTGTAAGTTTCAACAAGTACCGTTACAGTCTTATCCATCTTGTCGGATACGACGCGGCCCTGGTAAACTTTGCGTTCGTTTTTACTTTCCACGATTTGAACCTCCTCTAATTATTGATTCGCTTGTGCTTCTTCAATCTCTCTTGCGCGAACCGTCGTTTTCATTCTAGCGATAGTCTTTCTAACTTCTTTGATACGAGCAGTGTTTTCTAGCTGACCTGTAGCTAGCTGAAAGCGCAGATTGAAAAGTTCTTCTTTCAATTCTTTAACATTAGATTCAATTTCGGAATTCGTTAAATCACGGATTTCTTTAGCTTTCATTCGTATCACCACCTAATTCTTCACGTTTTACTATTTTCGTTTTTAATGGAAGTTTATGACTTGCAAGACGAAGTGCTTCTTTAGCTACTTCCTCTTCTACACCCGCAACTTCAAACATAACGCGGCCTGGTTTAACTACTGCAATCCAACCTTCAATTGCACCTTTACCAGAACCCATACGTACTTCTAATGGTTTCTTTGTATATGGCGTGTGCGGGAAGATGTTGATCCATACTTTACCGCCACGTTTCATGTAACGTGTCATTGCAATACGTGCTGCTTCGATTTGTCTTGCAGTAATCCAAGATGTTGTCATAGCTTGTAGCCCGTATTCACCAAAGCTTACTTGATTTCCGCCTTTAGAACGTCCTTTTGTATTCGGACGGTGCTGACGACGGTATTTTACTCTTTTTGGTAATAACATTCCAAATTTCCTCCTTACTTATTTATTATTCTTTGTAGGAAGAACTTCTCCACGGTAGATCCATACCTTGACACCTAACTTACCGTAAGTTGTGTCTGCTTCTTCATGAGCATAATCGATGTCTGCACGAAGTGTATGAAGTGGAACTGTTCCTTCACTGTAACCTTCAGCACGAGCGATGTCGGCGCCGCCTAAACGTCCTGAAACTTGTGTTTTAATACCTTTAGCGCCTGATTTAATAGCTCTTTGAAGCGCTTGTTTTTGTGCTCTACGGAAAGATACACGGTTTTCTAATTGACGCGCAATATTTTCTGCTACAAGTTTAGCATCCATATCTACTTTCTTAATTTCAATAACGTTGATATGAACCTTCTTGCCAGTTAAGTTAGTCAGTGCAGTACGCAGTTTGTTAATTTCACTACCGCCTTTACCGATTACCATACCTGGTTTACCTGTGTGCAAAGCAATATTCACTCGGTTTGCTGCACGTTCGATTTCCACTTTGGAAATTGATGCATCTTTAAGATTAGTCTCGATATATTTACGAACTTTTAAGTCTTCGTGTAACAGGCTTGCAAAGTTTTTGTCTGCATACCATTTTGCTTCCCAGTCACGAATGACACCTACACGAAACCCAATTGGATTTATCTTTTGGCCCAAGTTAATTCCCTCCTTATATAATTAAGCGTTTTCTGTCTCTTTATTTTCTTCAGTTTCAACTTCTGCTTCGTTTGCGTACTCTTTAACAACTACTGTGATATGGCTAGTACGTTTGTTGATTTTCGTAGCACGGCCTTGAGCACGTGGACGGAATCTTTTCATCGTAGGACCTTCATCTGCAAATATTTCAGAAATATACAGGTTGTCGATATCCATATCGTAGTTGTGTTCTGCGTTAGCAACTGCAGATTTAACTAGTTTCTCCACTACTGGTGAAGATCTCTTGTTTGTAAGTTTTAGAATTGATATCGCTTCTCCAACTTCTTTACCTCTCACAAGGTCAAGAATAAGGCGTACTTTACGCGGAGCGATTCTCACAGTTTTAGCAATAGCTTTCGATTGCATGAGTTTTTCCTCCTTTATCGCATATGGTTAGTTATTTATCTTTTTGTTTTCTGATCGTTTCCGTGACCTTTGAAAGTTCTTGTAGGTGCAAATTCACCTAGTTTGTGTCCAACCATATCTTCTGTGATGTACACAGGTACATGTTTACGTCCGTCGTATACAGCGATTGTATGTCCGATGAAATTCGGGAAAACCGTTGAACGGCGTGACCATGTTTTAATTACACTTTTTTTACTACCTTCGTTCTGAGCCTCTACTTTTTTCATGAGGTGATCGTCGACGAAAGGTCCTTTTTTAAGACTGCGTGCCATGTAGGCGCCTCCTTCCAATAATGCGTGCGGATTTTATCCGCACACTCACATTACTTATTTCTTACGTCCTCTTACTATGAACTTAGTTGAACGGTTTTTACCTCTACGAGTTTTCTTACCAAGAGTTGGTTTACCCCAAGGTGAAACTGGTGATGGACGTCCGATAGGAGCTTTACCTTCACCACCACCGTGTGGGTGGTCGTTAGGGTTCATTACTGAACCACGTACTGTAGGGCGTTTACCTTTCCATCTAGAACGTCCGGCTTTACCAATGTTGATAAGTTCGTGCTGTTCGTTACCAACTTGTCCGATTGTCGCTCTACATGTAAGAAGTACCATACGTACTTCACCGGAAGCTAATCTTACCAGTGCGTATTTACCTTCTTTACCTAACAGCTGTGCGCTTGTACCTGCTGAACGTGACATCTGTCCGCCGGCACCTGGTTTTAATTCGATGTTGTGGATTGTAGTACCAACCGGGATATCTGCTAATGCTAATGCGTTACCTGGTTTGATATCTGCTTCAGGTCCACTCATGATTACTGTTCCAACTGTCATGCCTTTAGGTGCTAAGATATATTTCTTCTCACCATCTGCATATGATACTAACGCGATGTTAGCTGAACGGTTTGGATCGTATTCAATAGTTTTAACTGTTGCAGGAATTCCATCTTTATTACGTTTGAAGTCAATAAGTCTATATTGACGTTTATGTCCACCTGCTTGGTGACGTACAGTGATTTTACCCTGGTTGTTACGTCCCGCTTTTTTCGGCAGCGGCGCTAGTAATGAACGTTCCGGAGTTGTTGAAGTGATTTCAGCAAAATCCGAACCAGTCATATTACGGCGACCATTCGTGGTAGGCTTATATTTCTTAATTGCCATCCTCGTTATACCTCCTTATTGGTATCTTTATATAATTAGAAGATTTCGATTGAACCTTCTTTAAGTTTTACAATCGCTTTTCTTCTTCTGTTTGTATAGCCTTCGTAACGACCCATGCGTTTTTTCTTAGGCTTAACATTCATAATGTTTACTTTTTCAACTTTAACGTCGAAGATTTCTTCAACTGCGTGTTTGACTTGTGTTTTGTTCGCTCTTACATCTACATCAAATGTGTATTTGTCTTCTGACATTAAGTCAGCAGAACGCTCAGTAACTACTGGGCGCTTGATAATGTCGCGTGCATCCATTATACAAGTACCTCCTCTGCTATTTTGATTGCTCCCTCAGTGAAGATCACATGGTTAGCAGAAAGGATATCTAGTACGTTAAGACCAGCTGGAGTTAACACTGTAACACCTGGGATGTTACGTGCTGATTTTTCAACAACTTCGTCTTTATTTTCAAGTACAAGAAGTACTTTCTTAGCTGCACCAAGATTTTCAAGTACTGTTAAGAACTCTTTAGTTTTTGGTGCTTCCATTTCAAGGTGGTCAATCACTTGTAATACTTCTTCATTTACTTTCGCTGAAAGTGCTGAACGAAGTGCAAGTTTTCTCATTTTCTTCGGCATGCTGTAGCTGTATGATCTTTGAGTCGGTCCGAATACGACGCCGCCTCCACGGAATTGCGGTGCACGGATTGTACCTTGACGTGCATTACCTGTTCCTTTTTGTTTAAACGGCTTTCTTCCGCCGCCGCGTACTGCTGAACGGTTTTTCACTGCGTGCGTCCCTTGTCTAAGAGATGCGCGTTGTAAATGAACTGCTTCAAATAGTACGTGCTGGTTCGGTTCGATTCCGAATACAGCCTGGTTTAGTTCGATAGAACTTACTTTAGTTCCTTCTTTTGATAAAACATCGATTGCCATGTGTTTATCCTCCCTTCCTTATTACTTGTTACCTTTTTTAATTGATGTTGAAATTTTTACAAAACCTTTTCTAGGTCCTGGTACGTTGCCTTTAATAAGAACAACATTTTTCTCTGTATCTACACGTACGATTTCTAAGTTTTGCATAGTAATCGTTTTACCACCCATTTGTCCAGGTAATTTTTTACCTTTGAAAACTTTTGACGGGCTGGCAGCCATAGCCATGGCACCTGATCCTCTGTGGTAACGTGAACCGTGACTCATTGGTCCGCGGCTGAAATTGTGACGCTTGATAGAACCCTGGAAACCTTTACCTTTTGAAGTTCCTGTTACGTCTACAAAATCACCTGCAGCAAATGTATCTACAGGGACTTCTTGACCTACGTCAAATTCCTCTGCGTTCAAGTTCTTGAATTCGCGTATGAAGCGCTTAGGAGCAGTACCAGATGCTTTAGCATGGCCTGCCTCTGCTTTGTTGGCATATTTGTTACTTCTGCCTTTTGCGTTATAATCGCGTTTGTCATCAAATCCGATTTGAATCGCGTTATATCCGTCTGTTTCGTCAGTTTTCTTTTGAACTACTACGTTTCCTGCAGCTTCAACTACTGTTACAGGGATTAATTCTCCGTTTTCACCGAAAACTTGAGTCATCCCAATTTTTCTACCTAAGATTCCTTTGGTCATCGAAAGTCGCACCTCCTATAATTTATAACTTGATTTCGATGTCTACGCCTGATGGTAAGTTTAAGCCCATTAGAGCGTCAACTGTTTTAGGTGTAGGGTTTAAAATGTCGATAAGACGTTTGTGTGTACGCTGTTCAAACTGTTCACGTGAATCTTTGTATTTGTGCACCGCACGAATAACTGTGTAAATAGTTTTCTCAGTCGGTAACGGAATCGGTCCTGATACATCTGCACCTGAACGTTTTGCCGTCTCAACGATTTTTTCTGCTGATTGATCCAGCACTCTGTGGTCGTACGCTTTTAAACGAATACGAATTTTTTGCTTTGCCATTATTTATACCTCCTTATGGTCGTCATCCTATTAATGGTAGACTATCTCGGCGAAAATTTTCTTGTCACATCTGCCATGGCAATGCGGCCGGGTGTGTCAGTAACCTCTCGCTTCATCGATGTGTGATGTGCATAGGAACAGCACTTCACGTATACAGGACACAACTGTGTCCGCTTAAGTCCAACGTTAGATATGATACAGTAAAAGAGTGAGGAAATCAATAGATATCTAGAGATTTCTTCACTCTTTTTTAACTTTCTTTCGTTTTCTATTATAAATACATTACTTTGAATATTAATTAATAAATACGAAGTATAAAATGAACACTATGAATAGTCCATACATGATTGGATTAACTTCTTTTCTTTTGCCTGCCATAATCATTGTAATCGGATAGAAGATAAATCCAATCGCAATACCGGTCGCGATACTGTACGTGAGCGGCATCATAAATACTGTTAAGAATGCAGGCACTGCAACTTCAAATCTGCCCCAGCTTATCTTCGATAAATTCGATGCCATTAAAATTCCTACTATAATAAGTGCAGGTGCCGTCACTTCCGATGTAAATGTAACAATCAGCGGCGAGAAGAATATCGCAGCTAAGAATAACACACCTGTAACGACCGAAGCAAATCCGCTCCGTGCCCCGGCTGCAACACCGGCTGTGGATTCTACATACGATGTTGTTGTAGACGTCCCGAAGATTGCTCCTGTAATCGTCGCAAATGCATCTGCAAGGAGTGCTTTACTTGCACGCGGGAGTTTATTGTCCTTAATAAGATTGGCCTGTGACGCTACGCCTACGAGCGTTCCTGCAGTATCGAAAAAGTCTACGAACAGGAAAGTCAGTACAACGATCAGGAACTGTACGTTAAAGATTGTGTCAAAATCCATCAGACCTTCGAATGCTGCACCGAATGTCGGTGCAACGCTTGGCACTGAACCAACTATTGCCGACGGCATCGGAACGATTCCAGTGACTATACCCAGTATTGCGGTAATAATCATTCCAAAAAATATTGCTGCCGGCACTTTTTTCGTCATTAATATAACAGTAATTACAAGTCCTGCAAAAGTCAGCAGCACTCCGCCGCTGTGCACGTTGCCGAGACTGATTAATGTTGCGTCGTCTCCTGCGATAATACCTGAAGACTGAAGTCCTACGAAAGTGATAAAGAATCCGATACCGGCGCTGACCGCCATTTTCATCTCCATCGGTATGGAATTAATTATGTATTCACGAAGTCCCGTCAGTGTTAATATAACGAATATTATTCCGGAGAACAGTACACCTGTTAAAGCAGTCTGCCAGGGAATTCCCATTGTCAGTACAACTGTAAAAGCGAAAAACGCATTAAGTCCCATGCCGGGCGCGAGTGCGATTGGGTATTTCGCAATAATCCCCATAAACAGACAGCCGACAAATGCCGCTAAACACGTTGCAACGAAAACGGCATTAATATCCATCTTCATTTCATCGGGGACACCCTCTATTCCCTGCAGTGATAAAATCGAAGGGTTAACTGCAAGAATATAAGCCATCGACAGGAATGTTGTCAGACCGCCAACTATTTCTTTTCTAAAATTAGTATCAAGTTCCTCGAAACCAAAAAACTTTTTCATAGCAAACTCCAATCATTATATGATTATTTAAATTGTATGATCTTCGGATCATCGTAGCCTATAAAGCGAATCAGCAGCTCTCTTGTATAAGGGAAGAACATTTCTATTATCTTGCCGTAAAACAGAACAATTAATATTGTACCGATAAATACCGGTCCGCCGAGTATGATTCCAAACACAGTAACTATCAGTTCCATTAAAAATCGCGCTCTCGCCATTCTTAAATTGAACTTCATAACCAGTACCATCATTAAAGAGTCTCTCGGGCCGGCGCCGAGGTTCGGTGTCATATAAAATGCAGAACCGAATGCCGCAATAAACACACCTGCTGTAAAGTAGACCGCCTGTGCGGGCCAGCTTTCCACATCCGGGAGTATCCAGACAAAGAAATCGATAAACGCGCCGATGGTTAATAAATTGACGTACACTCCGCCTTTCGGCAGAGCTTTTAAGATGAGCGAAGTTGCTATTACAATACCGATACCGATAATGACTGCCCAGCTCCCGAATGTCAGTCCGACAGACTGCCACAGGCCGAAATGCAGTACATCCCACGGCGACAGCCCCATTACAAAGCCCTTAACCTGCATCGCAACGCCGATTGATAATATGATTAAACCTACAAAGTAAAACAGGCAGCGTTTAACAAAGCTACTAGGCACCCTATCACTCCTATATAATATGTATAAAGCTTTACCAGTTGGTTTTAATCTCAAATACAAGTATATTATACACCTAAT
>CANRKV010000007.1 GCA_947631305.1 uncultured Jeotgalicoccus sp. | reverse complement strand
GGTGCAGCAGTTAAACTTGTCGGTCAAAGTTTCCAGGAAGCATTTACGGCTTCTTTGGAACATAAAAAACTGACAGGGGCAACATACGTTCATCCTTTCGATGACTACGATATTATGGCAGGACAAGGCTCGATTAGCATGGAAATGCTGGAAGAAATACCGCAGCTCGATACGATAATCGTACCGATAGGCGGAGGCGGTTTAATAAGCGGTATAGCAGTAGCAGCTAAGATGATTAAACCATCAATTAAAATAATCGGTGTGCAGGCAGCAAATGCACCATCGATGTTTAAATCATATTATACGAAAGACGACAATGTGATTCTTAACAGCTGCAGCACAATAGCTGAAGGCATCGCTGTCAAACAGCCCGGTGAATTAACTCAGCAGATCGTGCGTCAGTATGTCGATGAGATATACTGCGTGTCGGAAAGTCAGATTGCGTATGCAATGATTTACCTGCTTGAGCGTACAAAATCATTAGTAGAAGGAGCCGGTGCATCAGCACTTGCAGCACTTTTAGCATATAACGACAAAATTGACTCCGAGCACACAGGAGTTATCGTCAGCGGCGGCAATCTGGATCTCAGCAGAATGGGAGAAATCCAGTCACTTGCACTGCAGGCGAATCATAAAACAATAACGAGAGAACAAATAACTGTGCTGTAAAATAATCAACCCGTACGTCAGCTTCTCCCCCCGAGGAGTCTGATGTACGGGTTTTTATATAGGTGATGAGCGAGAATAACAGTCTAAAACAGGAGAGTGCGCCACCGAGAAAAGACGGTGGCACAGAACAAGGGAGCGCACGCCACCGAGAACCGACGGTGGCACGGAACAGGGAAGCGCGCGCCATCGAGAATTGACGGTGGCACGGAACAAGGGAGCGCGCGCCACCGAGAAACGACGGTGGCACAGAATAAGGGAGCGCGCGCCACCGAGAACCGACGGTGGCACAAAACAAGTATGTAATCACAAAAAACGCAAAATCCATAAGATTTTGCGTCAAATATAGTATTAATCCTGATGATAGAACTGAACGAGGTTTTCCATCACCTGTTCGAGGTCTTTGATAAAGACTTCGTCAGAACTTAGTTCTTCGTCGCCGGGTTTATAAACTTTGCCGACTAAAAATTCGCCTTTTTTAACGTCGCGCAGTCTGATGAGGCCCTTTTCGAGTTCGTCTTCAGCCAGTTCGTTAAGGGGTGTTTTTGCTGGTTTCATATGATCGAGTGAAATTTGATAATCTTCGGGAAGGTTATCGAATTTCTCCATGTTATCAAGCCAGTTTTCTGCAAGGCGTTTTTTATCTTTTGATTCGTAAATAATACCGTACATGCAAAATGCATGACTGTTATATAAACCAATCTGGAAGTGAGGCATCATTTTGTAGCCGCGGGGGTTGGTACTGAATGCCACCCACGTGTCGTCTGGTGGATTCGTCGTACGGCGTGCGTGTTTTGCAACATGTGCATATGTCTCGTCGCCGGTCATTTCAGTTATGTATGCGCTGAAGTGTTCACCGAGCTGTTCGAGTTTCGGACGTGTGTTTTCAATAAGTGCTGCCATTCTGTTTTCCAGGCCGTCGATATTGAAGACATCGAAGTCTGTTTGTGTAAATGTATACTTCATAAAGGTTGAGCTCCTTTCAAAAGGTCTCTCTTATGATAAAATAAAGTTGAGTAGCAATCAAATGATTGAGGTGTATTCATGGAGATATATAACTTTGGCAAAGAATTAATCGTTGAAGCAGGGAAATTTATCGAAACACGCATGACTCAGGAATTTAAAGTGGACAGTAAATCAAATCCGAATGATCTGGTCACTGATGTTGATAAAGAAACTGAGCAATTTTTATACACTAAAATACTGGAGCGTTTTCCGGAGCACCGTATTATCGGAGAAGAAGGTCACGGTGAAAATATAAATGATACAAAAGGGGTTATCTGGATTGTCGATCCGATTGACGGCACTTTAAATTTTGTGCATCAGGGAGAGAATTTTGCAATATCCATCGGGGTGTTTATCGATGGAACACCATATTGCGGCTTAGTATACGATTGCATGAAGCAGGATCTTTATCACGCTAAGTATGGTAATGGTGCCTTTTTAAATGAACAGGCACTTGCTCCTGCAGAAGATGTCCCTTTAAATCAGTCTCTGATCGCCATCAATCCAAAAAGAATACTCGGCGAAGCGACGCGCAGTCCATTTTTTGAAATTATGGCTAAATCCCGCAGCGTACGTTCTTACGGCTCGGCAGCCCTAGAGTTTGCTATGCTTGCCAGAGGACAGATTTCAGCCCTGCTGTTTTTCAAACTGTATCCATGGGATTACACCGGAGGAGCAATTATTACCGGTGAACTTGGTTATAAGACGACTGATATATACGGAGAGGAACTGCCGCTCTTAAGCACGACGAGTGTTATAAGCGGTAATCCCAAGATCCATTCAGAAATTCTCGAACACTTTACCGATGATAAAATACTGCATGATTTCCATGATAAATTTCATGATTTATAATAGTACTGCTGGGCATGCTTCGATGTTTTCGAAAAAATTTTACCGATATATTTTAACAAAGCATAGTTGCTGAGCGGCATGTTTATATGATTTTTAATCTGCTTCTTAGTATACGGCTCTGAAATATCAAGCAGCCTCAGCATATCGAAATAATCTGTAAACATGCTTTCTATATTATGAATGGTATTGCAGGATTCACACAATGCTAATTTACTGCTGAGAAGCTGAAGGTTAAACTCCATGCAGGCTGTACATTTAAAACCGTACGCGAAATCATTTGCAGCTGCGCTCGAGATTTTTGCACGGTTTTTTAACTTGGCAATCCCGGACGCGGCTGCTTTTTTCTAATTACAGCGCTGTGTTCAATAGCTCTTAAGTAATAAGGTAAATTTTTAAGAGATAAAAACTGATCTGACGGACGTTTTGCCAATTTGAAAGTTTCGTTCATTACTACGTGTTTGATTATAATTGGACGCTGGAAATTACCGTCATCAATAAGTGTTTCCTTAAATTTCTCGTAAACTTTTGATGTCCGGTTTAAATCGTAGACAGCTTCGTAGCTGCTGTCGATTAAAATATTAAAAGGATTAATAAAATGTTCACCGTCGTAATCATGCAAAATGAACAGGTAATAGCAGTATTCCGTTGCAATCAGTACATTAATCAGTTCATGGTCGGTGCCTACAATTATTTCGCAGTGCCAGAACAGCTCCATGTTCGATGTATTAATTTTTCGTAAATACAAATCGAAATGCTCTTCCAGCAAGTCCATACGCTGCATTGCTTCATATTCTTCAGATTCGTCATCGCTAAAAGGCAACCGGTTATAGAGAAACTCATAGACTTTTAATTTTTCATTTTTTTGTCTCACAGCAAAGCTCCTTTAATAATGATAAACTCATTATTGACCGGTCTTAAATTACCGTCAAAAGACAATAATTTAAAAAATGACAAAAAAATATAACAGATTTCCCCATTTTTCCAATACAAATAAGGAAATCTGTTATAATAAATAAGCAGTTAAATAAAAACTGAAGTTACAGCCAGCCATTTTCACGATACTTTTTCTTGAGTGTGAAACCAGCACCAAAGATGGCGATAAACACGATAACTGAAAGCACTGCAAGTATTATCATTTCTTCAGCGATGAAGACTGAAAATGCGACCATCATTAACACTGCCAAAACAGCAAGTATGAAAAATACAGCTTTTGATTTTTTCTTTTCCATAATTATTCCCCTAAAAGTCATTTGTCTTATTTTGAATTATATCATAAAAAATAAATCCTTGAATGTTCAGATTGGTAAAAAATGTGGTATACTGTTACGGTTATAAAGATATTCTATATACGAAGGGAAAATCCTCTTGATGAACCTGAGAGAAAACATTAGAAACATTGCAATTATTGCACACGTAGACCATGGTAAAACGACACTTGTAGACCAGCTGTTAAAACAGTCTGGTATTTTCCGTGAAAATGAACACGTTGAAGAACGTGCCATGGACTCGAATGATATTGAACGTGAACGCGGAATTACAATTCTGGCAAAAAATACGGCGATCGACTACAAAGATACGCGTATTAACATTTTAGATACACCGGGTCACGCAGACTTCGGCGGTGAAGTAGAGCGTATTATGAAAATGGTTGACGGCGTAATTCTAGTTGTCGATGCATATGAGGGTACTATGCCTCAGACACGCTTTGTACTTAAAAAAGCATTGGAACAAAACTTAAAACCGGTAGTAGTAGTAAACAAAATCGACAAACCGAGTGCACGTCCTGAAGAAGTAGTGGACGACGTACTTGAACTATTTATCGAACTTGACGCAAATGACGACCAGCTGGAATTCCCGGTTGTGTACGCATCTGCAATGAATGGTACAGCAAGTCTTGAAATAGGTGAGCAGGATGAAAACATGCAGTCTATCTACGATACTATTTTAGACTACGTACCTGCACCTGTAGACAACAGTGACGAGCCGTTGCAATTCCAGGTTTCATTACTGGATTACAACGACTACGTAGGCCGTATCGGAATCGGACGCGTATTCCGCGGAACGATTAACGTTGGTGAAACTGTGTCATTAATTAAAATAGACGGGTCTGTTAAAAACTTCCGTGTATCGAAAATTTTTGGTTTCCTGGGACTTGCACGCGTGGAAATTGAAACTGCTAAAGCAGGAGAACTAATCGCGATAAGCGGTATGGAAGATATTAACGTTGGTGAAACAATTACACCGACTGATGCTCAGGAAGCACTGCCTGTTCTTCACATCGATGAACCGACTCTGCAAATGACATTTGCGGTAAACAACTCACCATTCGCAGGTCGTGAAGGGAAACACGTTACAGCCAGAAAAATTGAAGAACGCTTAATGCTTCAATTAGAGACGGATGTATCACTGCGTGTAGATCCTACAGATCAGCCGGATGCATGGAAAGTTTCAGGACGCGGTGAGCTTCACCTGTCTATTCTTATCGAGAACTTACGCCGTGAAGGCTTCGAGCTTCAGGTATCAAAACCGGAAGTTATCATTCGTGAAGTAGACGGTGTTAAATGTGAGCCGTTCGAACGTGTACAAATCGATGTTCACGAAGAAAACACAGGAAGCATTATCGAATCAATGGGTACACGTAAAGGTGAAATGCTCGACATGGTAACAACAGGAAATGGCCAGACTCGTCTGACATTCCTTATTCCGGCACGCGGACTTATCGGATACCGCACGGAATTCATGTCTATGACACGCGGTTACGGTATCATCAACCATACTTTCGAAGAATACCGTCCATTAGTTAAAGGGCGTATCGGCGGAAGAAGAAATGGTGTTCTTGTATCGATTGACAAAGGTGCTGCAAGCACGTACTCAATCCTTGCACTTGAAGGACGCGGAACGAACTTTATGGAACCTGGTACTGAAGTTTACGAAGGTATGATCGTTGGAGAAAACTCACGCGAAAATGACCTTGCAGTAAACATTACTAAAGTTAAAGCTGCCAATAACATTCGTTCAGCTAATAAAGAGCAGACGACTACGATGAAGAAACCTAGATCATTAACTCTTGAAGAAGCACTGGAATATATTAACGAAGATGAACTTGTGGAGATTACTCCGGAATCAGTTCGTATGCGTAAGAAAATTCTAGAGAAAAACGCTCGTGAAAAAGCGTATAAAAAAGGTAATTAATAATAGCGGAGTGGAGTGAGGCAGTTGTTTAATCCTCTCATTCTCCTGAATACCCAAAGTGGGACGGGGTTGCAAGAGCGCCTCACTTTCTTCGGGAGATTATATGGCCTGGATACGAATCCTGAAGCCGGTATGTGGTATTTATTCATTACGATTTTCGTGCTGTGTGCTATCGTGTATCAATTAGGATTTGCCCGCAAAGTTAAGCTTTGGCAAACATTAGTTATTTATTTAATGATGTTTATCGGCGTAATATTCCTGACATTTTTCGGTGCGTTCTATCCTGTTGCCGAGTGTTTAATTGTTATTGCAATTATACTCGCAGGTTACAGATACAGACTGCACAAGGAAAGAAAAGAAGGCAATATTGCACAGCCGAAAGGGCCGCCGGCTCAATAACAGAAAAAACCGCGAACATTATGTTCGCGGTTTTTTTTTATTTGAATTCTATTTTAGTAACGTAAACGAGACGCTGCTGCTCAATGCCGTCTTCACCGACGACTAATAAATCGAACAATCCATCTTCATGCAGGCGTTTGCCTTTATTTGAGAAGTGCGCGTAAAATGTTTCGCGGTCTTTATATAAAAGTTCCGTTTCACCGTCGTTATGTACAAAAACAATTTTTGAATTTTCATCTTCAAAGGCCTCGGCATATTCAAGAAAAGGTGCAAGATTGATTACAAATGAACTTTCAAGAAGTTCACTTTTCTTATGTTTCTTTTCAGATTTAAGTGTAGGCGGCTTTGTTTCCCCTTCGATAATCTGACGGTTCCACTCAGTCTCATCATTGAATGTGATTTCTTCACCATCCGCTGTCTGAGACAGTAAATCTTCTATTTTGATTTTACGGTCATCGAATATCCACGTCGATGGATCCAGAGTAATTTGGTAGCGTACATTCCCAGTAAGTTGTATTATCATTAATATCTCTCCCTTTGCTTAGAAATTATAGCAAAGTTTACGATAAAATTATACAATAGATGATGAAACGTTAACTATTCTGTTTCTGGATGTCACTTGCTTTTTTATGATTGTTGAGATAAAATTTTATGAAGAGTAAATGAGGGGGGAACCGCGTGTCTGCTGAAAAACAAATGAGTAAAATTGCTTATGACCAATTAGATAAAGACGCCGATAGAATTCTCCAACTAATCGAAGTTCAAATGGAAAATTTAACGATGCCCCAGTGTCCTGTGTTTGAAGAAGTACTGGATACACAAATGTTCGGCTTATCGAAAGAAATAAATTTTGCAGTGAGACTTGGCTTAGTTGACGCACAAGACGGCCGTGCTATTCTGGATCATCTTGAAGTTGAAGTATCCAAAGTACACGAAGCATATATGGAAAAAGAAAAGAATCGAGTCTAAAGAATATTTCTTTAGACTTTTTTAAATGAGGGAACAGGCGTGCAATTTATAAAAAATTTCTTCAACTATGTAAAATCGTATTCCAAATACGTGGATTTTTTAATACTAATCGCATATGTTGCACTGTCACTCATTGGTCTTGTCATGGTTTACAGTGCAAGTATGGTACCGGCACAGATGAACGAAGGAAATTCTGAACATTACTATATAAGGCACCTGATGTTTATAGCACTGGGATTCAGCATCGTGTTCTTTATGACGTATTTTATGAGCGGCAACTTTTTCAAAATGAAAGGCGTACAGCTTTTAATGCTTGTCGGGATTGTAATACTGCTCTTAATCACTATGTTCTTTGGAACCGAGGTTAACGGACAGCGTAACTGGATCAGTTTTGGTGCTTTCGGGCTGCAGTCATCGGAGTTCTTTAAAGTCGTTGCGATACTATATCTGGCCTACATATATTCAAGGCGGGAAAAACGGATCAGCAACGACGACTATTCGAGTATATTCCCGCTGGTTTTCATTCTTGTTATATCAGGCCTGGTACTGATAAATGATATGGGGACATGGCTTGTAATTGCGTCAATTATACTCAGTATGTTTTTATATGTCAGAATTCCATTCAAAGTACTGGGCTGGTCTGCATTGCTCGGGACACTTGCAATGGGTATGGTGGCAGGAATTACATATCTTGTTAAAGGCTCTGTGCTGTCCGCGTATCAGATGCACCGTATTGAAACGTTCTTCCATCCGTTTAATGACCCGATGGGGACGGGCTATCAGCTGACGAATTCACTTATTGCGATTTCGCACGGCGGGCTGTTTGGTACGGGAATCGGTAACGGTATTATCAAACTTGGTTATCTGCCCGAGCCGCATACTGACTTTATAATGGCGGTAATTGCAGAAGAACTCGGTCTGATAGGTGTGCTGTTAATCGTAATACTGTACTTAATTATTATCGTTAAGGCGTTAACTTACGCCCACCGCTCTACGGATACATTTTACAGAATTGTATGTATCGGTGTCGCGATGTATATTACGATGCAGGTATTTATAAATGTGGGCGGAATTTCGAAGATTATTCCTCTGACAGGTGTGCCGCTGCCGCTGCTAAGTTACGGCGGATCATCGTTTCTCAGTGTATCGATTGCAATCGGTCTGCTTATAATTGCAGCGAAACATGTTAAGCAGAAAGAAATTGAACTTAAAAGTAAATAAGAATAATAAAAAAACCTTCGGACATTAAAATGAATTTTAATGTCCGAAGGTTTTATTTTTTAAAGATTTATTATTTTTTACCTGTTATATTATCGAGCTGAACTTGCGTTTCAGGCCATGAACGGTGGCCGTTATCGACTTCAAATTCTATGTTAACATCACCAATATGGTTTTGTTTCAATATAAGTGCTTCAATATCATCGCGTAATTCATTAGTATATTTAACAGTTAAATCCGGAGCGATTTCTGCAACGACTTCAACGTGGAGAGCGTCACCTTCTTTTAACACGATAAGTTTCTGGATATCTTTAATATCATCATGTCTTAAAACAATTTGAGAGATGCGCTGTTCCATCTGAGGATCACTCTCACCGAGCACACCTGCTGCATTTTCCATGAATACTTTGTAAACGATGTAGAACATCATGAGTCCGATGATTACAGAAACGATACCTTCAGATTGTGCCAGTCCTGTAAATCGTCCAATTAATATACCGATAATGGCAAGCAGTGCACCTACTGTAGCAACGGTATCTTCTAAAAATACCAGTTTAGTCGCAGGTTTTGCCCGGTTCATATATTTGTAGCTTAAAGTCAGCGGCTTAATGCCGTCATATGGCTGTTCAGCCTGCTGCAGCAGTTCTTTACCTGCTTTATACAGCACAAAACTTTCAAGTACAACTGCAATTGCAAGCACGCCGATGTTAATCAGCAGCATTGCAGTGTCAGTTTCTGTCGGCAGCGGTTCGATAATATGATGAATACCTTCTCTGACAGTTTCGTAAGAAAGTATCGCGACAATAATTATCGCAAACAGACAGACGAGGTTGACCAGTCTGCCGAAACCGAACGGAAATCTTTTAGTAGGAGCTTTCTTTGCGAGACTCGAGCCTGTAAATACAAAAAGCTGGTTAATGGCGTCCCCGAGAGAGTGCATCATTTCAGCGAACATCGCGACGTTTGCTGTAAATAAAAAGGCGAGGCCTTTAAGCCCGGCAAGAATAAAGTTTACAATTGCTGCAGTCAGTGCAGACATGCTGCCTTGTTTAAGCAGAGAGAATATATCTTTCATGAATACATCTCCTTAAGTAAAACTTAAATTATTATGAATCAATACCCCAAATAGATAAAGTTATGTAGTGAAATAAAAAAATTCCCGTCAATCCGAAGATTGACGGGAATTCAGTTTTAATCTTTATTTCTCGATAACAGCATAATGAAGTAGCAGAGCAGTCCGAACAGCAGTGTAATAAACAATGCGTGGAACAATGCAATGAAAATATTTACCTTAGTAATTACTGCCAGCATACCTGTTAAAACTTGTGTCATCAGGAGAATAAATGCAATAATCCATCCTTTTCTAATAACCGGAGAATTACTGTAGTTGCGCAGCACATGAATGAGGATTAACAGCATCCATATCGCTAAGATCCCGACAAGGAATCTATGTCCCATCTGTACGGCCTGATAAAAGTTGCCCGGCAGTATTTCTCCCGGCATACAGTGCGGCCATTCAGTACATGCAAGTGAAGAGTCGGTGTGTCTGACCAGCGCTCCGCTGTAGATAACAAAATATATGTAGATGGTAAGTAATATCGTGTTATATCTTAAAAATGGACTGACATAAATTTTACGTTCATGAACGCCGTGTGAGACTTCAAAAATAAGTATTGTCAGCAGGAATACTGCTGCAAAACAAATTAATGAAATACCAAAATGGGCTGCAAGTACGAAGTCGCCTTCCCAAATACCAATTACAGCTGCTGCGCCAATCAATGACTGGATCAGGATAAAGCTGAGTGACAGATAGATGAGGAATTTAGCTTCCCGAACATGTCCAATTTGTTTCCATGCCATATAACCTAATATTAATAGGAAGATAATAGCAATACCTGAAACTCCACGGTGTGCGAGTTCGATAATTGTGTCGAGCGGCCAGTCTTTAGGAATAAGCTGACCGTGACAAAGCGGCCATGTTTCTCCGCAGCCGTCTTCAGAACCTGTTTTTGTAACAAGTGCGCCACCAATCTGTACAAAGACCATGATCAGTGTCGTAATTATTGCTACAATCTTTAAATTTCTATACAAAATGCAACACCTCAAACAATCACGTTTCTGTTCGCTATACAAATTATAAATATATATTAGAATAACATTCTTTGCAATGTGCAAAGTTTTGAATAGCTCTTAACAATTTATAAAACTATGGTAAAATTAACTAGTGTAGAGATTCATACCATACTCTTATGAGTATAAAGCAGAACCCGTATCATAATGAGGCATATTGATGAATAATTCATGAACAATGCAAAAAGTAACAATTTTATTTCAAATATGTATAGAAAATGTGACCGGGATAATCTATTATTAAAGGTAAATGTGTTTGTTTATGAAAGGGGGCGTATAGATGCACAGTGATGTATACCAGCAAGAGGTACATCAAACAGCACGCAGCAAAAAACTGAAAGCAGTTAAAACACTCATCAAGGATGGCATAATTAAAGCGAACTTAATACCTGCATTCGCAGCTGGCTTTTTTGCTGTTATGTATTATAACATTTCATTTTTCGAAGCGATTCCTGTCATGCTGTTGATGCTTCTAGGTACGACACTAGTCATCGGAGGCGTTTGTGCCCTTAATAATTTCTATGACAGAGATATTGACCGGCTGATGAAGTCGAAACTGGAAAGACCGAGTATTGACGGAACATTTTCAGGCAAAGAGATTCTGACTATCGGATTTTCGATGTTTGGAATCGGTCTGGCAATGTTGTTTTTAATCAACACGACTGTTGGAGTTCTAGGCTTAACCGCAGCGTTTGGTTACGCAGTTGTATATTCGATTTTTGCAAAAAGACATCTTGTCTCAAACACAATTATAGGAGCAATTCCCGGAGCAATGCCTCCGCTAATAGGCTGGGCAGTATTTGAGCCTAATCTACATATGTTAGCGTGGTCAATGTTTATCGTAATGTTCATATGGCAAATGCCTCATTTCTATGCACTTGCCATAAGACGCAGCGATGAGTACAAAGAGGCTGGTATTCCGATGCTTCCTTCCGTGAAGGGAAATGTTCGCACTAGAAACTCCATTATTTTTTGGGTGGCACTTCTTTTGTTCACACCACTTATGATGTTTGAACTTGGTATGTGGTTTGTTGCACTGACAACCGTGCTTAACGTTATCTGGTTTTATTTAAGTGTTAACCAGTTCAAACGGATTACAGACTATAATCGCTATGCCGGGCGAATATTTGTCTTTTCACTCAACTACGTCGTGATATTTTTCGTCATGATTATCGTAGCCGGCTTACTTGTGAATATTTAAAAAGTAAATGAATGAAAGAGGGGTCTAACAATGAATTTAAGTTTTCTTAAAGGTAAGGCACTATTACTAGTTTCTGCTCTTACTCTTTTCCTTGCCGGTTGTGGTACTAATGAATTAAGTACCTTGAGACCTGCGGGTGAAGTTGGACAAGAACAGTTTAACTTAATGGTATTATCAATCATTATTATGCTGCTTGTTATCGCAGTAGTTACTGTATTGTTCACTATCGCAGTTATGAAGAGCCGCAGAAGCAAAAAAGGTGAGGATTTCGAACCTGAAGATGTTTCAGGAAACCACACTCTTGAGGTTATCTGGACATCAATTCCAATTCTTCTGCTTATCGTTTTAGCTGTTCCTACAGTTTATTACGTATTTAAGCAGGCAGATACTGAAGCGATGACAGATGCTGAAGGTAATGTAAACTCTGAAGAAACAGTAATCAACGTCAGAGCATATCAGTACTGGTGGGAATTTGAATATCCTAACGAAGAAGTAGTTACAGCCCAGGAACTTGTCGTTCCTACTGATCAAAAAGTATACTTCAACCTGCAGGGAACAGATGTGAAACACTCATTCTGGGTACCAGCTGCCGGTGGTAAAATGGATACTAACATCGATGGAATTAACAGCTTCTACTTAGTATTTGACGATGAAGCATCTCAGGAAGCAGACCGTTTATTCTACGGTAAGTGTGCTGAGCTTTGCGGACCGTCACACGCATTAATGGACTTTAAAGTTAAAGCATTACCTGAAGAAGAGTACGATCAGTGGCTTGCAGATATGAAAGCAGTTGAAGAACCTGTACAGGCTTCATCTGAAGATGCACAGCGCGGTGAAGAAATCTTCAATAACTCATGTATGGGTTGTCACGCAGCTACACCGACAAGCCCGGGTGCTATGGGTCCTAACTTAACTAACTTCGGTGACCGTGACTTAATCGCTGGATTCTTAGAACATGATCAGGAAAACCTTGAAGCATGGATTAAAGATCCTGAGTCATTCAAACCGGATAACAAGATGGCAGGCACTTACGAATTAACTGACGATGAAATTCAAGCAGTAGCATCATACTTAATGGAACTTAAAGTTGAAGAAGGTTCCGGCGATGTATCGCAATTAAGAGAACCTGCTGCAGATGAAGAGTCAGAAGAGGGAGGTAACTAGCAATGTCGCAAGCAACAGCGAAGAAAAATGGTGTTTGGGCAACGATTTGGGAATATATGACAACCGTTGACCATAAGAAAATTGCAATACTGTATTTAATTGCTGGTGGATTCTTCTTCGTACTCGGCGGTATCGAAGCAATGCTGATTCGTATTCAGCTTGCAGTGCCGAATAACGACTTCCTTTCAGCAGGACTGTTTAACGAAGTAATTACAATGCACGGAACAACGATGATATTCCTGGCAGCGATGCCGCTGTTATTCGCGTTTATGAACGCTACAGTACCGCTCCAGATTGGTGCACGTGACGTAGCATTCCCATTCTTAAACTCACTGGGTGTCTGGTTATTTATCTTTGGTGGTATCTTCCTTAACCTTTCATGGTTCTTAGGCGGAGCGCCGGATGCGGGCTGGACAAGCTACGCATCACTGTCAATTGCATCACCGGGACACGGGGTTGACTTCTATGCACTGGGACTTCAGGTTTCAGGGGCAGGTACTTTAATATCGGGTATAAACTTCGTAACAACAATTATTACGATGAGAGCACCTGGTATGACGTATATGAGAATGCCGCTTATGACATGGACTACACTTGTTGCAGGTGTACTGATTGTCTTCGCATTCCCGCCATTAACAGTAGGTCTTTTCCTGTTAATCTTTGACCGTATGTTCGGCTCCAACTTCTTTATAGTAGAAGCCGGAGGAAATACGATTATCTGGGAGCATTTATTCTGGATCTTCGGTCACCCGGAAGTTTATATTTTAATTCTTCCGGCATTCGGGATATTCTCTGAAATATTCTCGACATTTGCTCGTAAACGTTTATTCGGTTACTCAGCAATGGTATTCGCAACAGTGCTTATCGGTTTCTTCGGATTCATGGTATGGGCACACCATATGTTTACAGTAGGTCTTGGACCGACAGCCAACGCAATTTTCGCATTGGCAACAATGGCAATCGCAGTACCGACAGGTATTAAAATATTCAACTGGATTTTTACAATCTGGGGCGGAAGTATAGAGTTTACAACACCTATGCTCTACGCTTTAGCATTTATCCCGTCATTCGTTATGGGTGGGGTAACTGGTATTATGCAGGCAGTAGCTCCCGCTGATTACCAGTATCACGACTCATACTTTATCGTAGCTCACTTCCACTACGTAATCGTTGGTGGTGTGGTGTTCGCATTACTTGCAGGTCTTCACTACTACTGGCCGTTAATGTTCGCTACGATGTTAAGTGAAAAACTAGGAAAAATAACATTCTGGTTATTCTTTATCGGATTCCATATGACATTCCTTATCCAGCACTTCTTAGGATTATGGGGAATGCCGCGCCGAGTATTCACATACTTGGATGGACAAGGTTACAACGCAGCAAATATGATATCATCCTTAGGTGCCGGATTAATGGCATTGGGAGTTATCGTGTTAGTAATCAACATTATTATAACAGTAGCGAAAAACCAAAAAGTTGGACGTGACCCGTGGGGTGACGGTCGTACACTTGAGTGGTCATTACCACTTCCTGTACCGTATTACAACTTTGCTCAGATTCCATTAGTACGCGGACTTGATGCATTCTGGATTGAGAAAAAAGAAGGTAACGGAGAAATGCTTCCGGCGGAATCACTTGATGATTTCCACATGCCTAACAATTCAATCATTCCATTTGTAATGTCATTAGGACTGTTCGTTGCTTCATTCGGTGCACTGTACTTTGCTTCAGGCAAAGAGTGGGCAATCGATGCAGTAGCAGACTTACCTGTAAGACCTTGGGCATTCTGGGTACTTGTAATCGGACTTGCAATTACATTTATCTCAATGATTACACGCTCATTCAAAGATGATCTTGGTTACTATGTAACTAAGGAAGAAGTATTGAGAGATCTTGAAGAACAAGAAAGGGGTGCAAAATAATGGCTGAAATGAAATATAATGTCCCTAATGAACAGTGGCCTGAGCACCCGGAGACAGCAACACTCGAAGGTAAAAATAAATTCGTCGGTTTCTGGACATTCTTAGGCGGAGAGACAGTATTATTTGCATCATTATTTGCGACTTACCTCGCATTAAAAGACAGCGTACCAAGCTCGGATCATATGCTTGCAGCTGATCTTTTCCACCTTGAACTTGCATTTGTCATGACGATGTTATTACTTACATCGTCACTGACGAGTGTGTACGCTGTATACCACATGCGTAATAATAATTTCAGCAAGATGCAGTTATGGTTAGCAATTACAGTATTGCTTGGTGCAGGATTCCTTGCCTTGGAAATTTACGAGTTCTATGAATACGTACACCTTGGCCATACTTTCAGATCCAGCGCATTCGGTAGTGCATTCTACATTCTGATTGGTACTCACGGTTTCCACGTAATTATCGGTCTGATTTGGATTACTGGTCTGATTATCCGTAACGCAACACGCGGTTTATCAGTTTATACAGCAGCTAAAGTCAACACTGCAGCACTGTACTGGCACTTCATTGACGTTGTGTGGGTATTCATCTTCACAATCGTTTACCTGTTAGGAGTGATATAAATGGCTGAATTAGAAGCGAAATCAATGACAGATACTCAGTTGAGAAACTTAAGACGACAAAGAACTAAAGAAATGCGTCTGCAGCTTACAGGATTTTCATTTATGATTTTCTTAACATTTATGGCATTCGGTATGGTTGCACTGGATTTTAATGCGACATTTATAATGGGAATTGTAATGCTGTTTGCATTCATTCAGGTTGTTCTTCAGTTCTACTACTTCATGCACATGAAAGATAAAGGGCATGAGTTTGCTAAACTGTTTATGGTTGTAGGAATGTTCTTCGCAATTGCATTCTGTGTAACATTCATTTATATCGTATGGATTGGACAGCCAATCTAATACAAAAAAAGATGATCTCTTTGGAGGTCATCTTTTTTTTGGTCAACAGTTTGTCACTTTGTGTGTTTTTATCGTCTTGAGTTATAAGGGCAATAATTTTATACTAGAAGTAATAAGGTCAAATTTAAGGTGGTACCGATGGAAAATATAACTTCAATTAAAATATTTGGTTTCATGGCAAACTGGAGTCCATTTTTCCTGGCTTTCGTCATTCTCATTACAGCAGTATTTTTTCTGATAACGACGAGATGGTACAGGGATTTTGAAGGCGGGCGTCCGCTGACTCGAAAAGAAGGCGCATTATTCGTTGTAAATATGATTTTACTGTATGCAATGTACGGGGCACCTGTAGATTTATTAAGTCATATATTATTTACATTCCACATGGTGCAAATGGCGTTCGTGCTGTTTTTAATCGCACCGCTGATTTACTTCAGTGTGCCGGATTATCTGCAGAAATATATTGTGAAGCTGCCGGTAATTGGTCCGGTGCTTCGTCTCGGAGCTAAAAAACCGCTGGTAACGCTGATGCTGCTTATTGCTGCATTTTCGATTTACCATCTGCCGGTCGTTATGGATAACTTAAAAATGAGCGCAACACTTCATACACTGGTACTTGCGGGAATGTTCCTGACTGCTGTGATGGCATTCTATCCGATGTTTAACAAAGTAGAGCCTGAAGAAGAACAGATGGGCGGATTATTTAAACTGCTTTATATTTTTGGTATCGGTGCGTTTGTGACACCGGCATGTGCGCTGATTATCTTTGCAGGCTCGCCTATGTATTCAACATTTACCGAAGGCGAAGCATGGCTGAGCGCCATGGCATTATGTGTACCGGCAGGAATTCTTGACAGTATTGCCGGTGCCGGTATGATATCAGGCCCTGAGTATTTCACGAATACGACGCCGCTCGTAGATCAGCAGACAGGCGGAATTATTATGAAAGTACTTCAGGAAGTATTTTTTGGTGTGATGCTTGCTCACATATTCTTTAAATGGTTCAATGAAGAGCGTCAAAATGAAGATCAGATTACAGAACGTGCTTTAGAAAAAGCACAGGCACAAAAAGAAATGAATAATCGTTTTAGAGTATAGGAGGAAACATCTTGGACATATATTTTATCCTGCCAACGATCAGCACGTCATTTATCGTCTTAAGTGCGATATTTATGGCAATCGGGGTTTATCATATTAAAAAAGGCAATGTGCAGACGCATGAGAAATTCATGACATTTGCTGCGATTGCGGCGTTATCATTTTTCGTTATCTACATATCGAAAACAATATTCCTTGGGAACACACAGTTTGGGGGACCGGACTCACTTGAAATATATTATGTAATATTTCTTGTCAGCCATATTATTCTGGCGACAACAGGCGGTATTTTCGGAGGTATTCAAGTATTTACCGGCAAGAAGAACAAACTGCGCTATCACAGAAAATTCGGTATGACAGCTGCGACAATCTGGTTCTTTACAGCGATTACCGGTGTTATGGTTTATGTTATTCTTTATATTCTCTATCCGGGCGGGGAAACTACCGGTTTATGGGATGCAATATTCCACCAGAACTAAGAAAAACCTCTTACAGATTAACTCTGTAAGAGGTTTTTTATGTAGCAGCTGTTATAGATTAAAGCCAGCAACTTCAGTTAGTTCTTTGTTGATTGCTCTAATTTTGCTGATCGCATGTTCAACAATGCGTTCAGGGAATACTTCGTCGCTGCCGTATTCGATACCAGTCGGATAATAATGTTTACCCATGTACGGGTCCATTAACTGCATTGTTGCATTATTTGCACCAACATCTCCATCTACTGCATATCCAGGAAAACGTAAGTAATAAATACCTTCAGGAATTTCGTATTTATAATCGAAAGTCATACGTTCGAAATCCCAACTGCCGCCAAGAACACAACCATTGTGGTTCATAATATCCTGCAGTGAGCCTTGTGGAATGACTACATTTTCAATACCTGAGTTTTCAAAAACCATCATTTTGCCCCCTATCATTTATCCATTACCCTAATTTTAATCTATTACAATACATGTTGCAAATGGTATTTATCATATAGTAACAAATGTATCAATATGATAAAATGATTGGGGAGAGGTGATTATATGATAACAAGTATAGATTTTGAAATTATGGATTCACTAGACTCTCTAAACGATATGGTTACTGAGACAGAAGAATATAAAAACTACTGTAATTATAAAGCGCTCTTGGACACAGACGATGAAGTCAGAGGAATGATTAAGCATTTTGCCCGTTTAAAAGAAGAGTTTATCGACGTTGAACGATTTGGCAAATATCACCCTGATTTCAGTACGAAACGAAAAGAGATTAATCAGTATAAAAAAGCATTGGACATGCATCCGATAATTATGGAATACAGAAGAGCGGAATTTCAGCTGCAGTCGCTGCTGGATGAAATACTCTTTATTATTGGACAGTCGGTCAGTCCTCATGCAAATATCGTCAGCAGTAATCCATTTTTCTCAAACAGTTCAAACAGCGGCTGTGCAACAGGCGGAAGCTGCAGCTGTGCAGGTTAATATATATTTAAAACACGTTTCCATCTGGGAACGTGTTTTTTTATTGGCTGAGGTTGGACAGGTGCAGAGTCTAGGCTTTGGGTACGTATGAGCTCCTGTCACGCCAGTCCTGAGAGTTTGGGATACGCGTGAGCTTCGATCACGCCAACCCTAAGAGTCCCGGATACATATGAGTTTTTGTCACGCCAGCCCTAAGAGTCCCGGATACACATGAGCTCCGATCACGCCAGCTCCGCGCATATATAAATAAAAGCAGGACCTGCATATTCGCAAGTCCTGCCAGATTATATATAAAATTAATATCTTTCTTTTAAAAGGTGATAACTGATGTCCGGATAGTCGGTCACTATAGTGTGTGCACCTTTTTGGATGAGTTCATCCATTTTATCCATCTTGTTAATATTCCAATATCCCACTGCGATGTTCAGGCTCGTTAAGTACTCGATAAAACGAGCTGTATCTAAACGGATGCCGTTGTATTCCGTTGGAATCTGGAACGTATCTGCCTGCGGCTCATACATATGCCCGAAACCTGCACGGTGCACGAAGTAAGCACGGCTAACCTGGTCGACACCGGCACCGAGTGCAACAGTATCTTCAGCATACAGGTTGAACTGATTAATTTGAATATCGTGGAAACTTGTGACGAGTACGCGGTCCTCAGCGCCGAGTTCAGTAATCAGACGGTAAAGGAGACTCGGTACGAGGCTGCCTGCATAAGTTTCCGGATCATCTTTAATATCGATATTGATGAGTGTGCCCGGATATTCCTGAATCAGCTCGCGCAGTGTGACAATTTTAGCTTTGTCATGTCCGCGGTAAGGGTGATTCCCTTCGACATCAGTAAAGTGGTAGCCGAAATCAAGTTCTTTTAAGTCCTCGAGTGTCAGGTTGCTGATTTTCCCGGCACCGTTCGATGTTCTGTCTACATACGCGTCGTGGAATACTACAATCTCTTCATCTTTTGTTAAGCGGATGTCGATTTCGAATCCTTCTACATTGAACTCCGATGCTTTATCAAATGCTATGCGTGTATGTTCAGGCGCGAGCCCCATACCGCCGCGGTGTGCAAATACATACGGTGAACGCTGTTTGAAGTACGGTTTAATATCGCGCACTTTCGTTTCTTTCATTAATTTCGTACCAGCCCAGAGGCCGAGTGTCAGACCTGTTGCGACGCCGACTGCTGTAACCATTCTTTTAAAACATTTTGCCATGTTGGAAACCTCCATGAGATATTCATTTAAAAAACATATAAGATATATGTTATTATGATTCTAAAGATTTAGATAGGTGGTCAGTCAATGTTAGTCAACCGACTTGGTATATATGTTTATTTTAAACAAAATAAATTCATTCGACAATTGAAACGGCACGGACATTTAATTTATGTGAATAAAACTAAGAAATATGTCCTTCTGTATATCGATGAAAACGACTTGGATAAAACACTCGCAGATCTCGGTAAATTAAAATTTGTTACTGATATCGTGATGAGTGAATACCCAAATATAAAACGCGAATATCATACTGAAGATAAAGAAAAAGAAGATTATCGCGTAATGTAAATCAGGTCATTGGTATAACCAGATGATTTAATCTTAAAACTCCGGTTAAATACTGATAGAACTGTTCACGTTCGTAAAAATCTTCCGGTGATTTTGTTGAAAATTCAACGATGCTGAGATTTTTATCTTCACACCATGATTTTATTAACTGATATTTTTTACCCTGGCCTTCGTTATAGACGATGCCGTTAAAAACAGTATAGATTGCCTGAACGTCTTGTTCGACAGGTTTCATAACCAGTAAAAATGTAGCAGGCGATTTATCGTTGTATAAAAATATCGCATGCTTAACACGTTCATGATTATATTCAATCAGCGCCTGTAATTCAAATATTTCGTGGTAGCCTTCACCCATCGTGATGAATTTCTGCATGTAATCAACTCCTATAAATTATAATATATGACTATAGAGCCAAATGAAAGGGCAATACTTATGAGAATTATCAGCGGGAAATATAAAGCAAAGAAATTACATACTTTAAAATCAAACGATACAAGGCCTACAAGCGATAAAGTGCGTGAAAGTGTATTCAGCATGCTTGGCGACGTCGAAGGGGGCGTACTGGACCTGTTTGGCGGCACAGGCGGTCTTGCAATCGAAGCGTTAAGCCGTGGAGCCGGCAGTGCGATGATTATCGACGGAGCGGGTGATGCGATCAAAATTATTAAAGAGAATACTAAAGATCTCGATGAGCCGGTGGAAATTTTCCGCAATGATTACCGCCGGGCGTTAAAAGCCATGGGGAAACGCGGGAAATCATTTGACCTGATATTTTTGGATCCGCCCTATAATAAGAAACTGATCGATAAAAGTCTCGAGCTGATTTCGGAATATAATATTTTAGCAGACGGCGGCAGAATTGTTGCTGAAGCGGGTAAAAACGAAACGTTTGACCATACAGGATTTGAAGTCGTGAGAGAAAATGAATACGGCTCGATTAAAGTATGGCTGCTTATTAAAGAAGGAAAGTAGGGGAGCATTTTGACAAAGAGTAAAATAGCTGTAGTACCGGGAAGTTTTGATCCGATTACATACGGACACCTGGATATTATAGAACGCGCCTGTAAGATTTTCGATAAAGTATACGTTTCAGTGTTAAGAAACTCTTCAAAACAGGGATTGTTTTCACCTGATGAGCGCATCGATTTAATTTCGGGGGTAACAAAACATCTGGACAATGTAGAAGTGGTGCAGTTCGACGGGCTGCTCATAGATTTCTGTCAGCAGGTCGGAGC
>CANRKV010000006.1 GCA_947631305.1 uncultured Jeotgalicoccus sp. | reverse complement strand
AAAATATCACACCTGTCAGCGGCGGCGATGTGAATGATGCCTACCGTATCGAAACGGATAACAGATTGTATTTTCTGCTGGTTCAGCCGAATAGAGCTGAAGATTTTTATGCTGCTGAAATCGCAGGCTTGAGAGATTTTGAGAAAGCTGGAATTACCGCACCGCATGTCGAGGATTACGGGCAGATTTCCGGCGATGCGTATTTACTGCTTGATTTTCTAGAAGAGGGCTCCGGCAGTCAGAAAGACCTGGGTGAGCTGGTTGCAAAGCTTCATCAGACACATCAGAAAGATAGTCAGTTCGGCTATCATCTGCCGTATGAAGGCAGTGATATTACATTTCAAAACGGGTGGTTTAATTCGTGGAGTGATTTGTTCATCAATCAGCGTATGACAAAGCTGCATAAAGAAATTAGTAAAAAGAATCTATGGAACGAACAGGAGAATGAAATATTTATCAGTGTGCTCGAAATAATCAAAGAGGAATTGACTAACCACGACAGTAAGCCTTCACTGCTTCATGGTGACTTATGGTCGGGGAATTACATGTTCTTAAATGACGGGCGTCCTGCATTATTTGATCCTTCGCCGTTATATGGAGACCGGGAGTTTGATCTTGGTGCCACGCAGGTGTTTGGAGGATTTGGCAGTGAATTTTATGAAGCATACGATAATATCTACCCATTGGCAGAAGGTGCCGAACTCCGTGTAGAGTTTTACAAGCTTTATTTGCTGCTCGTTCATCTGGTTAAGTTTGGAGAGATGTATCTCGGCAGCGTAAGTAGTACAATGAGGAACATAATAAGTAAAAGATAGGAGAATATATGGCTGAAAATATATTTAATAGAATGGCAAAAAAGTATGACAATGAACAGAGAATTGAACTTGCCAATACAGTAGCAGGAGAAATGAGAAAACATTTATCTGCTGATTCCAATAAAACATTATTGGATTACGGCTGCGGGACCGGACTTATTGGTCTTCAGTTTACCGATAATTTTAAACACCTGATTTTCAGTGATATTTCTGAGGGCATGATGGAAGTTGTTGGTGAAAAGATTGAAGCAGGCAACATCAAAAATGCTGAAACGAGAGCTGCAGATGAGCTGGATGACAATGAAGCTGATGTAATTATCGTGTCGCTCGTAATGCTGCATGTGCCTGAATATAAAAAACTGATTAAAAAATTATATAGATTACTAAGTGATTCGGGTCAGCTGCTGATTGCTGATTTCGATAAAAATGAATCGATTTATCATGAAAAAGTGCATAACGGATTTACTCATGATGAAATGCAGTCAGCTTTAATTGATGCAGGCTTTAAATCGGCCGATATTAAGACGTTTTATCATGGAGAAAAAGTATTTATGAACAAAGATGCATCAATGTTTCTTGCGTCGGCTGAAAAATAATTAACTAAAATGGGGATGATGGCTATGGAATTTATACTGCTCGCGGCAACGGGTCTGATTGCGGCAATCGTCGGATCATTAATAGGGCTCGGCGGCGGTATTGTCATCGTTCCCGTTCTTATATTTTTAGGTGCAGAACTCGGGATACTGGATGGAATTACACCTCAGATTGCTGTCGGGACTTCCAGTCTGGTTCTTGTCTTTATCGGATTATCATCTGTTATTTCATACAATAAAAGTAAACAGGTCGACTGGAAAAACGGTAAATATCTTTTACTCGGGATTATACCAGGAGCAATGCTCGGTTCATATACAAGCAGCCTGTTTACAGTTGACAGTCTGAAACTGTACTTCGGCCTGTTTATTATTTTAGTCAGTTTTATATTGCTCATTCGGGACAGAATAAAACCGCTGAAAGTATTTCAGGATGAAAAATATATCAAACCGCACACAGATGGGACCGGGGAAACCCATTACTACGGTTTCCCGCCATACATAGGTGTTATCGGAAGTTTACTTGCCGGTTTTGCAGCCGGATTATTCGGTGTCGGCGGTGGTGCTTTGATGACACCGATGATGATTATTTTATTTTTAATGCCGCCGTCAATTGCAGTCGGAACGAGTATGTTTTTAGTGCTGTTCGGGAGTATTTCTTCTGCGACCGGCCACCTGCTGCAGGGCAATATTCATTTCCTGTATGCACTGACGCTGATTCCTGCTGCTTATCTAGGGGCGAAGCTCGGGGTTAAACTGAACAGAAAGCTCGATTCGAATACAGTTGTGTTCATCTTGCGTATGGTTCTCTTGCTGCTCGGTATTTATATGATTATGGACAGCTGGTAAAATGTGATAAAATATACAGAATAAATTACAAAGAATGGAACTGAATATATGTTTAATTGGAAAAATTTGCCGAAAGGCTTTTTGATGGGAATAGTTGAACTGGTACCCGGTGTCAGCAGTGGTACAATGGCGTTATTATTAGGAATTTACGATCAGTTTCTCGGTGCAATAAGCCGGATAATATCCAAGTACTATAAGCAGGCATTAGCATTTCTACTGCCTTTGGTAATCGGTATGGCTATTGCAATACTAACGATGTCTTCGGTTCTTGATTACTTTTTGCAAAATCATACGATACCAACCCACTGGTTTTTTATGGGAATGGTACTTGGTGTAATACCAATGATGATAAGAATTTCAAATGTTAAAGCAGAATTCAGAGCGATACATTTTATACTGATATTTATCGGTATCGCAATACTTTATATTATGTCTCTATTTAATGCTGATGCGCCGCCGGCAAGCAGTGCAGGAATGGAATTGGGAGATTTGATTAAATATTTCCTTGCCGGCATACTTGCGGCTTCCATGATGCTGCTGCCAGGAATTTCAGGCTCACTCGTGATGCTTATTCTCGGAGTATATCCGATAGTTATTTATGCGATTAATGAGTTTACATCAATGAACTTTGAAGTCCTGCCTATTTTAATCTCAACAGGTCTCGGCATAGTTACAGGTGTGCTTGTTGCGAGCAGAATAATTTCGCATTTACTTAAAAATTATACTTATCTGACTTATGCTGCGATTATCGGATTGCTTTTCGGATCGACATTCGCTATTTACCCGGGACTGCCGGATAGTGCTGGAGTATGGGTTATATCTATTATTGTCTTTCTGGCTGGACTCTTTATCAGTTATATTTTCGGAAAACCAAGAAATAACACTCCTTAATTAGAGGAGTGTTATTTTTTATGTAAAAGAGGGGTTGCAGAAGATAAAGTTTCGGCGACTCTAAAAATTTATTTCATGCAATAGAAAGTTTTTAAAATACATCGAAAGCTGTTGAAAATACTTTGAATACAGTGCATAATGAATCTCCACTAACTTTTAGGAGCTGTCATTATGGGTAATATAAATAATTTAAAACTTGCCCAGAGAGGCGCTTACTTAAGTATCATTACATATATTATTTTATCAGTAGTGAAATATTATTTCGGTGTGGAATATGATTCTGCGGCGGTGCGTGCCGATGCATTAAATAACATGACAGATATTTTTGCATCTGTTGCTGTGTTAATCGGTTTAAAAATATCCATTAAACCGCCTGATGACAACCATCCGTACGGCCATTTAAAATCTGAGAATATTGCTTCTCTCGTCGTTTCTTTCATTATTATATTTGTTGGTGTGCAGGTACTTTTTGAAAACCTCCCGGCGATTTTTTCACCGGTTGTGTCAACGCCTGACCCCGTAGTGATTTATATAAGCGTTGCCAGCGGTTTAATAATGCTGGCTGTATTTTTAATTAACTCAAAACTTGCTGTAAAAACAAACAGCAGTTCATTAAAATCTGCGGCTATGGATAATATGTCGGACAGCATGATCAGTTTCGGTACTGCTGCCGGTTTGATTTTAACGCAGCTTGGCCTGCCTGTAGCCGACGTTATTATAGCTTCGATACTCGGTGTTCTGATTATGTATACCGGCTTTAAAATATTAAAAGGCGCAGTGTTTGCTTTAAGTGACGGCTACAATGATGCCGATTTAATAGAACATAAAGAAGATGTTCTGGAAGTCCCGGGTGTATTGGATGTTAAATCTATAAAAGGCCGCTATCACGGCAGCAGCATATTTTTAGATGTAACGATTATTGTAGATCCGGAAATTTCAATTACAGAAGCGCATCATATATGTGATCAGGTCGAAGAGCATATGCACGATAAAGGAATTATGTCCCTGTATGTGCACCCTGAACCGAAGCTCAATGAATAGAAAATCCCTTTAAGACCGATAAATCAAAGTCTTAAAGGGATATTTTTTATGCTTCTCTGAAAATAACATCTTTGTATTTATCGTTGTACTCGTCAAAACGTTTGGCAACGAACGGGCATTGTCCGATTAATCTCAAATCGTTTTCGCGGGCGTAATCGGCAGCAGCATCAAGCAGCACATCACCAAGTCCTTCACCGCGAAGTTCTTCTTTTACGACAACGCTGTCTATAACCAGTTTGCTCTTATCATCTGGAAGATACGTCAGTTCACCATCAGGATTCTGCGGGTCATCTCCGAAATAAAATTTGTTAGTACCATGTTTAATATCCAATTAATGACACCTCCGAATATTTTCTGCACTAGTACTATACCCTTCAGAAACATATTTACACTTCTACAGCAGATTATAGTTTTTAATAGTGTTAACTAACTCTTCAAGATAAAGTTTCGCAACGCGGCTGAGCTGTGCTTTGTTATTCGTTATCCAGCCGACTTTAATTTCATCATCGACATCCAGAGGTACGGGAATAATATCTGTACCGTTTAATTCTTCACTTAAAATCCCGCTGGAAATCGTATAGCCGTTTAAACCGATCATACAGTTGAATATTGTTGCTCTGTCGCTGACCAGAATGTTTTTCGGGCTGTGCAGCGTGCTCAGTATTTCTTCTGAGAAATAAAATGAGCTGTGTTCACCCTGGTCAAAAGATAATCTTGGGTAAGGTTCCAGATCATCCAGAGTAACCTTGTCTTTTTTTGCGAGCGGATTAGTTTTACTTATAAAAACGTGAGGATTCGCTGTGAACAGCAGTTCAAATGTTAAATGACTTTCTTTTAACAGCTGAGTCAGTATTTTCTCATTAAATTTGTTCATGTACAGAACGCCGATTTCACTTTTTAAATTTTTCACATCATCAATAATTTCGTATGTGCGTGTTTCACGCAGTGAAAACTGATATTTGTCACCGCCGTGAAGCTCAATCATCCGGACCATTGCATCGACAGAAAAAGAATAATGCTGTGTCGATACGGACAGCAGCTGTTCCTGATAGGGCGTATCAAGATACTTATTCTCCAGAAGTTCCACCTGTTCTGTAATTTGCCGTGCATAGCTGAGGAACTCCGCTCCGTCCGGGCTGAGGACGATACCTGTTGAAGTACGTTTTAAAATCGTAATACCCATTTCGCGTTCGAGTTCTTTAATCGCTTTCGATAAAGTCGGCTGTGAAATATACAGTTTCTTTGCAGCTTCATTAATAGAACCGCTGTTAACGACTGCAATTAAATACTTCAATTGTTGAAGTGACATAGTATCTCCTCTCTCTGTTATAGCTTAAAGTTATAACGAGTAATGAATTTAATCAGTTAGTCTATATCATACAGGCATGATAATATTTAAACAATCATTATAAAGAGATGGAGTGGCAAATACATATGACTAAAGAAATATACAGAGCCGATCACGTAGGCAGCTTATTAAGACCTGTAGAGCTGAAAAAAGCCCGCAGACAATTCGAAGATGAAGAAATTACTTTAGAAGAGTTAAGAACGATTGAAGACAAAGCGATTGCGACCGCTGTTCAAAAACAGAAAGAAGCGGGATTACAAGCAGTAACGGATGGTGAATACAGACGTGCATGGTGGCACTTTGACTTCCTCGAAGGACTTAAAGGTGTTGAAGGCTCCGACACAGGCGGCGGCATCGCATTTAAAGAACGCCAGACGAAGTCCCGTGCAATTAAAGTCACAGGAAAAGTGAACTTCGACGGACACAGAGAAATTGAGTTCTTTAAATATTTACAGGAGCAGGCCGGGGATACTGTTGCGAAATATGCAATTCCGAGTCCGAGCATGCTGCATTTCAGAGGGGAAATTGATAAGGAGGTCTACCCTGACGAAGAAGAATTCTTTAACGATCTCGCAGCGGCGTACAAAAAGGTGCTGCAGGGATTTTACGACGCGGGCTGCCGTTATTTACAACTCGATGATACTTCATGGGGCTACTTCTGTTCGGATGAAGAAAAACAAAAATTAATCGATAAGGGGCAGGATCCTGAATACTTAAAAGAAAAGTATTTGGAAGTATTGAATAAAGCAGTGGACGGCCGTCCTGATGACTTTAAAATTACGATGCACATCTGCCGGGGGAACTTCCGCTCAACATGGATTTCGTCAGGCGGCTATGAGCCGGTAGCGGAAATATTATTCGGTCGCTTAAATATCGATGGGTTCTTCCTTGAATATGACAGCGACCGTGCAGGCGGTTTCGAGCCTCTCCGTCACGTAAACAGAAAAGACTTAGTCATAGTTTTAGGACTTGTTACATCGAAGAGCGGAGAACTTGAAAACTCTGAAGATATAAAAGCGCGTATTAGTGAAGCGGCTCAGTATGTGCCGCTGGAACAGCTGGCGCTCAGCCCTCAATGCGGTTTCGCATCAACTGAAGAAGGCAACGTACTGACAGAAGAAGAACAATGGAAGAAATTAAAATATGTCGCGGATATCGCAGCTGACGTCTGGAAATAGAGAAGGGGAATGTGAATGGCGAAAATTAACCCGGAAACGGTCATTGCAAACAGTAAATTTAACAAGTTCCATCTGCTCGTGTTTATATGGTGTTTTATCGCAATTGCATCTGACGGTTTTGACATCGCAGTTTACGGACTCGGTTTGCCGCAAATGATGAGTGAATTTGAAATTACACCTGCTGCTGCCGGTGCGATTGGCAGTTACGCCATGATGGGTATGATGGCCGGCACGTTTATTCTCGGTACGATGACAGATGTGATAGGCCGTAAAAGGGTGCTTGCTGTATGTCTTGTGGTTATCGGCTTATTTAACTTTCTTGCCGGTTTTGCACCAAACGAGACGGTATTCATTATCTTCCGGTTCATTGCATCGGTCGGTATGGGCGGTTTAATGCCTGCAGTGATATCCCTTATGGCGGAGTATTCTCCCCGTAAAAACCGGGCGATGATTGTGGCATTGATGTATTGCGGTTATTCTATCGGTACTATCGGGGCATCGCTCTTAGGTATATATTTTCTGGAGTATTTAAGCTGGAGACTGTTTTTCTGGGTTAGTATTTTTACAGTAGTAATTACGCCATTCTTTCTGAAGCAATTCCCTGAATCCATTACATATCATCTTGCTCGGGGAAACAAAGAAAAAATTGCAGATATTTTAAATAGAGCGACAGGTACAAAGCATTACACTGCCTTTGATGATTATGAAATTTCTGATACGGTCGGTGCAGAAAAAGGTGTACCGTTTAAAAAGATATTTAATGAACGTAAAGCGCTGTCGACAATTATGTTCTGGATTGCAGTGATTTGCTGTCTGATGATGATTGCAGGACTCGGCACATGGCTTCCGAATATTATGCAGGAATCGGGTTACGGAGTGTCATCAGCTATGATCTTTACAATTACTCTGGCTGTCGGTCAGATGACAGGATCACTTGCCGGCGGGTATATGGTTGATAAAATCGGCCACCGCAACGTGCTTTTAACGCTGCTCGGCACAGGTGCTGCAGCATTTATCCTCTTAAGCATGACAAGCAGCACAGTATTGCTGTTCGTCCTTATCGGCATTGCCGGAGCCTGTACCGCAGGTTCGCAAAATCTGATTAATCCGTATATCACTATGTTCTATCCATCTGACATACGGGGAGCAGGGTTAAGTATCGCGGTAGGCATGGGGCGTATCGGGTCTATTACAGGACCGCTCCTGATCGGCTGGGTGCTGATGACAAATATGCCGCCTCAGCTGTCGTTCTTAGGATTCGCAGTCCCATGTCTCATTGCATTCTGTGCGCTTTTGTTTGTGCAGGAACAGCATGGCACGGAAGTTCAGCAGGGACGTTTCAAAAAGTTAAAAGAAGCGGTTATATCTTAAATTATTCGAGACGTGAATCTTACACCGATTCACGTCTTATTTCTATATTATCCAGGGAATGTCAAAGAAACTTCATATCTTTGTGAAAATTATAACAACCTAATTTGAAATTCTTGAGCCAGGGGTAAATTTATTAGATAATGGAATAAATAGAAGAAAACAATAACTTAGGAGTGTTCATATGGTTAACAAAGAAGAAATTGAAATCATCAACAGCACAGTGCCAATTTTACAAGATAAGGGTGTCGAGATTACTTCTCTGTTTTATAACAGACTGTTCGAGAAACATCCTGAACTTCGCGACGTTTTTAATCAGCCTAACCAAAAACAGGGCTTTCAATCAACTGCACTTGCAACAGCGGTTCTTGCAGCAGCGCAGCATATCGACGATTTAACGCCGATTGTTCCAGTTGTTATGCCGGTTGCTCATAAGCACTGCGCGTTACAAGTCATGCCTGAACATTATCCAATTGTAGGCGAAAATCTGCTTGCTGCAATTCAGGAAGTAACAGGACTAAAAGCAGATGATCCAATTATCCAAACATGGGGCAAAGCTTACGGAGAAATCGCTGATGCATTTATTGGTATTGAAAAAGGACTCTATGCAGAAATGGCATGGGATGGGTTTAAACCTTTCGAAGTACTGGCAGTTCGCAAGGAAACAAATATTATTAAATCATTCACAGTTAAATCTGATGATGTCAGCAGCATTTCATATAAACCTGGACAGTACATTACGGTTGACGTACAAGTTCCAAACCTTCCGTACAGAGCGAAACGTCACTACTCAGTTGTTGATGTGCAGGACGGCAAACTGACTTTTGCAGTTAGAAAAGAAGATTTAGATGGTAACCGCGGAGAAGTATCGACTTATCTTCACGAAGATATTAATGAAGGTGATACAATTAATCTATCAGCTCCGATTGGTACGTTCGGTGTTGAAAATGCTGACAAGGCGCAGCTGTTTATCGGTTCGGGTATCGGTGTAACGCCGTTATTCCCAATGTATCGTGAAACTGCAGAAGCGAATGCTGACGCACAGTTCATCCAGGTATCGGACAATGCAGATAACGTTGCATTTGAAATAGAGTTGCAAAACATCGCAGCTGCTGAAAATGCAGAGCTTCATACTCACTTAAGAGACAAAGAGGGCTATCTGATGAGTGAAGAACTGCAGAAATTTATTAAAGATGATCAGGAAATATACGTGTGCGGCGGCGTGACATTCATTCAGTCTATTGTTAAAGAATTAGGAAAAGCCGGCGTTGATAAAGGACGTATTCATTACGAACTATTTGTACCGCGTCTTGCGACAGCAGTTTAATTATTATATAAATCTGCAGAAAAAATAATCCGTACGTCAGTCTTCCAACCAGGGAGTCTGACGTACGGATTTTTTCTATATTGCATAAAATATATTATCTGCTAAGTGTTTTGTTCCTGCACTTTTTAATGATGGCTGTGTGAATGGCTTTCCCCATCGTTACGGAACTCCTGAATAAATACTTCTTCAAACATATCGAGTTCTCCCACTGTAAAGAATTTAGTCGGTGATGCATCGACATTATCACTTTTAATATGTGCAGTAATCAGATAGAGACCATCCTCCGGTATTTTAACTTCAGCAGTATATTTCCCTTCTTCATAAATTACATCGTATTCTTCGTTCCATTTCTCAGCTTCTTTTGCCGCTCTCATCAGCAGGGTTATACTGGCATTTCCAACCGGTCTTCCATCTTCCAATACATGGATTTCCAGCAGTCCCTCATCCCCCGGGCTGTTAATATTCTCCGTGTCTATAACGATATTGGTACGGGGAATATCATTGTACTTTTCATGGGTGTCACTATTGACGACGCTGCAGCCGCTTAAGAAGACGACAGCAGTAATTATTATTAAATATTTATACATATAAGCGCCCCCCTTAATAATTCAGCCAGCGGCGTAATTTATCGTTTTTTCTAATAATTAAACGGTCTAGCAGAAATATTATAATAAGTGAAAGTCCGACGAGCGGAAAAATAATACCAAGAATAATCAAGGTAATAAAAACACCTTTAAATTCAGTAATACTTTTTGCTTTCGGTGCACCGCTGAAGCCGGCCGGTTTACGTTTCCACCACATATAAATACCGGTAATGACCATACCGATTAACCCGATACAGACTGTTAGTCCTGCAAGCTGATTAATGAGGCCGAACTCGAGGCCCTTATGAATTGTAATTGCCAGAGCCATCGCCTTACCAAGAGGACCGTAATTATCATATCGATAATCTGCAATGACAGAACCCGTATACTGATCAATATGTATCGTCGCTTCGTCCTGTGCTTTTGGAGGGAAAGCAGATAATGTAAATACACCTTCAGGAGATGCGGGATAAAAGATATCGTATGAAGGGTGTATGCCGGTCTGTTCAGCTGTTTTGACGATATCATCGATTGACATTTGTTTAAAACCTGAAGACGAGTCGGAAGATGCGACAGGCATTTGTTCAGCGGCCCAGGACACATCTGCAATGTCTTTTGCAGCTGTATCAGATTCCGGTGCAGGGCCTACCCATATAGAGGGCGGATATCCAGCGCCGGATGCAGTAACAAGCTGCTGCACACCGTTCCCCCAAAAACCTGTCCACAGCATACCTGACAGCAGAAAGAACAGCAGCCCACCTGATATCCAGAAAGCCGGCACAGCATGAAGGTCTCGTCTGGTGATACGCGCATTTTTATTGAATCTGATAGTAAAGACACCTTTGATTTTCTCTTTGGTCCGCGGAAACCATAAAATCAAACCGGAAAGCACCATAATTATTGTCCAGCAGGCTGCGAGTTCCACGATACGGTCACCAAAAGTACCTGCTCTAAGTTCACTGTGAAGTGCGGCAAGAATGTCCATCGGACGGGTGCTGTCGTTTATAATGCCAAGGACTTCCCGGTTATACGGGTTCATAAATACAGTGAAACTTTCACCGCTGCTGTCGGTTACTCCTACTTCGACGGAGCGGCTGTCATCTTCTCCCGGACGGTATCTTGTCACTTCACCGCCTTCTATGTTACTTGATGCGGTAAAGGCGAGGTCGCTCGGGGGCAGCTGCTGTCCGCTTGCTTCAATATTATAATAATCTTTGTAGAGATATGCTTCGATATCTGTTTTAAACAGGTAAATTGCACCGGTAATGGAAATGATAATTAGAAATGGAGCGAGAATTAAACCGGCAAATAAATGCCAGCGCCAGATTAATGGCTGGATTTGCTTATTCAAGTCAATGTCCTCCAATAAGTAATGTATGGCTCAATTATGGAGAAACTATATATTTTTGTATATACCGGATGTTAAAAAAACATGTCAATTTGATGATATAATACGGGTAATAACAGCCTGAGGAGGAGCGGTATGGAGAGAATATTAGTCGTTGATGACGACCCGAATATAGTGAAATTTGTGACGCTTAATTTAACCGAGGCAGGATACCGTGTTGCAGCAGCGAACGATGGCAGACAGGCCCTTACACGTTTAAAAGAAGCGCCATGTTCCCTTGCGGTTGTCGATGTCATGATGCCTTATATGAGCGGGCTTGAACTGACGAAAGTAATACGTGAAGAGTATGATATTCCCGTTATTATGTTAACAGCGAAAAGTCATATTGATGATAAAGCAGAAGGTTTTAAAGCGGGGACGGATGACTATCTGGTCAAACCGTTCGAACCTAAAGAACTGATTTTCAGAATAGAAGCACTGCTGCGCCGTTATAAAGCAGAAGGAGCATCTGCTGCGATACGTATCGGCAATGTCAGCATTTATCCTGAAAACTATACTGTTGAAATTAACGATAAAACATATATGCTGCCGTTAAAAGAATTCGAACTGCTGCAGCTCTTAGCAGATCATCCGGGCCAGGTTTTTTCAAGAGAGCAGCTGATCGAGCAAATATGGGGCGTATTTTATGAGGGAGACGAGCGTACTGTCGACGTTCATATTAAGAGGCTTAGAACCCGCTTTACAAAATTGACATCCGCTTTTTCGATTAAAACAGTACGCGGTGTCGGCTACTTCCTGGAGCCTCTGCAATGAAATCATTATACGTAAAATTTATCGTTATGACGCTCGGCATAATGATACTCAGTTTTTTCATCGCTTTTGTTGTATCGAATGCCTATTATCAATACAATCTGAAAGACAGCAACGATCAGAAAAATACAGAAATTGCGATGGAAGTTGCTGCATTTATAGAGGCTAATCCGGAAGTCAGTCTGGAAGAATACTTAGCAACGATTGCAGATGCAGGCTATCAGATGTATTTAGCAGACGGTTATAATAATGAACAATTTTTTGGAGCGGATTTTAATAATCACAATCTTTCATCAGATGTTGTGGGGAGTGTGCTTAACGGCGAAATATATCACGGCATGGCAAATTTTGAAGCAGAAATATTTGTGACCGGCTTTTTTGCCAATGAGCTGAGTAATACTATCGGTGTACCGGTTGAACATGACGGCGCTGCCTACGCACTATTTTTACGTCCGGATATTAATCTTCTATTTAATGAAATGCATCTCTTATTCGGGATTTTATTTATGCTGACAATCCTGTTAAGTATCGTACTCGTATTTATCAGTGCGCACTTCCTGATTAAGCCGGTGACGAAACTCAGTGAAGCGACAAAACTGCTCGCTGCGGGTGATTATTCTGTCCATGACCTCGATACGAACCGGAGAGATGAACTCGGCGAGCTGTCGTCGAACTTTGCCAGAATGTCGAGGCAGATTGAATACAACGACAAGATTCAGAAGGATTTTATCTCAAATATATCCCATGATATCCAGTCACCTTTGTCGAGTATTAAAGGTTACAATAAACTGCTGAACAAACCGCTCACAGCAGCGGAGCGGAACGAGTACACGGAAACAGTCGACTTTGAAATAGACAGGCTGTCGACGATGACAGAACAGCTTCTTATTCTGTCATCCATCGATCATGAAGATTATCTCCTCCGTAAGGAATCGTATAATTTAAGAGAACAGCTGGAGCGTCTGATTAAAGTATACGAATGGAAGATTAATGAAAAAGGTCTGATGCTGTCTCACAAGCTTCAGGATACTGAAATTGTAGCGGACAAAGCGCTGATGAATACAGTTTGGGACAACCTGCTGTCTAATGCTGTGAAATATAACGGTGATGCCGGAAGCATCGATATAGAGATGACCCGCTATAAAGCACATACCGTTATAACGATAAGCGATACGGGTGAAGGTATTGATAATACCAGCATCGATAAGATTTTTGACAGATTCTACCGCGTGGATACTGCCCGTACGAGCAGTATCGGAGGCACAGGTCTCGGATTGTCTATTGCTAAGAAAATACTCGATTTGCACAACGGTTCAATCAATGTAAGAAGTAATGAAAATGGCACAACATTCACAGTCAGACTGCCTGTAGATACAACTGAATAATATTTTCCTCCTCGTTCATAATGAGTTCATATTCCAGGTGTAGAGTATGACTCATAGATGACTTACGAGGAGGATTTTTTTAATGAAGATGGCATGGAAAGAAATGAAAAAATACAAAATGCGGTATACGATACTCGGCTCGATTATATTTTTAATCAGTCTTTTAACATTAAGTATTTCAGGGCTCGCGAACGGTTTGTCTCAGGACAACGCGGCATTAATTAAGAATATGCCGGAAGGTACTTTTTATATGGAAGAGAGCGCGGAGGAAAACTACAGTTTTTCAAGTCTGGAAGAAGAACAGGTAAACAATTTGAATGAAGCGCATGAGAATGCATCTTTATTCTCAATCCAAATGGGTGAATTCAGCGACAGCGGGGACCAGAAGCACAGCCTTGCATACGTTACTGCATCAGATGCAGAATACTTCCCGGATGTTGAGCCTGGTGAAATAGTATTGGACAGCTCATTTGAAGAAGATTTCTCAACTGGCGATACTGTAACAAGCGAGCTGCTGGGTGAATCATTTACAATCACAGGGTTTGCTGAACAGGAAAAATTCAGTCATTCACCGGTCGGTTTTATAAATAATGATGATTTCTTTACGATGTACAATACAGAAACGTTCCAGCTGGCATTTGCACCTGAAGACGGCAAGACAGTCGACGGTCTGGCAGGATTCAGCAATGGAGACTTCTTGAATACCATCCCAAGTTACAGTGCAGAACAGCTGTCGCTTAATATGATTATTATATTCCTGTACGTAATAAGCGGAATGCTGTTTGCAATATTCTTCTACATGATAAACGTTCAGAAACTGGGCACATTTGGTATTTTAAAAGCAATTGGTGTGAAGACATTTACGCTGTTTAAGATGATGTGGGCTCAGATGTTTATCATTACAATTATTTCACTGCTCTTAGCAGCAGGTATCAGTCAGTTATTCAATATGTTTGCACCAAGCGGCATGCCGTTTCATTTAACGCTTGATATGGTGCTGCTGTCGTCAGGCGCATTTATTATTATTGGTTTCATCGGAGCGACACTGTCGGGTATTCAAATTAAAAAAGTAGAACCAATGCAGGCAATTAATCAGGGAGGTGCTTAATATGAGTTTATTTCAATTGGAAGATATTCAAAAAGAATTTAAGCATGGGAACACTAAAGAACAAATATTAAAAGGTATAGATCTCGAATTAAAAAAAGGTGAATTGACAGCACTGGTCGGTGCATCAGGTTCAGGAAAAAGCACGCTGTTAACTATTGCGGCAGGCTTGCAGGATTTAAGCGGCGGTTCAATTACGTTCGGCGGAAAAAACTTATCAGCTATGAATCAGGAAGGTATGCGTGAAGTCAGAGCAAAACATTTCGGCTTTGTATTCCAGCATGCTCACCTGGTGCCGTTTCTCACTGTTAAAGAACAGCTTGAGCTGATGCTTGATACAGCGGAAACTAAATGGTCAAAAAAAGCGAGAGCAGAACGTATTGAAGATGCTTTGACTACTGTCGATATGTGGGGGCATAAAGACAGCTATCCTGAAAACTTATCAGGCGGGGAAAAGCAGCGGGTAGCAATTGCCAGAGCAGTTATTCATGAACCGGAAATACTATTTGCCGATGAACCCACGGCGAGTCTCGATTCAAAACGTTCGGTGGAAGTTATGGAATTAATCGAAAGACTGGCCCGTGAATTAAATATTACCGTGCTGATGGTGACACATGATAACGATATGCTGGAATATGCAGAGCGTATTGTGGAGATGAAAGACGGTAAAATTATCGAATCTTAGGTAAGATGGGTTATAAACCCATCTTTTTTTATCCATTTTAATACTTTTAGACAGTGCTTATATGAGTTACAATGAAAAATAAAAAAGGAGTTTACATATGAGCAATGATCAGAAGAAGAAAAAAACCGGCTTTCAAATGCCGCATATCTATGTCATTCTATTCGTTTTCGGACTCGTTGCAGCAGCGGCTACATACTTAATTCCTGCCGGTGAATTCGACCGTATTGAATTGGAAAATGGCCGTGAGGCAGTAGACCCGGAATCCTTCACATACCTTGAATCGACACCGACAGGTTTAACGGAATTTATTACAGCAATTCCGCGCGGTTTGGTCGATGCAGGTGAAGTTGTATTCTTTACGCTGATTATCGGCGGAATGTTTATGGTACTGCGTGAAAGCGGGATTATAGAAATCGCAGTCGACAAGATGGCGCGTAAATTTTCGAAGAAAAGTATATTTATCATACCGGTACTCGTTGCAGTATTCGCTTCAGTTGCGACATTAATCGGTACAGCGGAATTATCACTGGTCTATATACCGGTCATTATTCCATTGGTTATTGCCCTCGGCTATGACTCCATGACCGCCGCCGCTGTAGCGCTGTGCGGGACGGTAATTGGGTATACCGTCGGCGTACTGAATCCTATTAATACAGGACTTGCGCAGTCGATAGCAGGACTGCCAACATTCTCAGGACTTGGGTTCAGATTGATACTATTTGTTATCGTTTTAGCAGTTACAGCATGGTTTATAATGAGATATGCCAAAAAAGTACAGAAAAATCCAGAAGCAAGTTTAGTGTATGAAGATGATGCAGAAAAACGTGAAATGTACTCATCTATTGGAGACTCTGCACCATTGAATGCAACGAAGCGTCAAATTGCCGGTGCATTAACAGTATTGGTGTTCTTCGGTATTCTAATATACGGAGTAATCGAACTAGATTGGTTTATGATAGAAATGGCAGGATTATTCATCATTATGGGTATTACTGTCGGTCTTGTAACAGGACTTAACTTGACGCGTATCAGTGAAGCATTTACGAAAGGTTTCAGAGAAGTGCTAATGGGTGCAATTATCGTCGGTCTGGCACGTTCAATTGCGGTTATATTGGAAGACGGTCAGGTTATGGATACTATTGTAAACGGACTGGGTACTGTCGTTGGAGAATTACCTCCAGTACTTGCAGCAGCAGGTATGTACTTTGTACAATTACTTATTAACTTTGTAATTCCATCAGGATCAGGTCAGGCATTAGTAACGATGCCGATTATGGCACCACTTGCTGACATGGTTAACGTAACACGTCAGACAGCAGTACTTGCATTCCAGCTGGGTGACGGATTCGCACATATTTTATATCCGACGAGCGGATACTTTATGGCTGCGTTAGCTCTTGCAGGAGTAGAGTGGCATAAGTGGATTAGATTCTTCTTCCCGCTGTTTATAATTTTTATGGTGATTTCTTTAAGTGCATTAACAATTGCGCAAATTACAGGATGGTCTTAAAAACATAAAAGACGAGAATCCATTTGGATTCTCGTCTTCTTTATTCGCTTATTTATTTTTAAAGTTCTTAACTGCTGTTGCAGCATCAGTACTGCCGTCGAGCACCTGGAGTTCCTTGCCGCGGTTTTCTTCATTCGTCACGACTTCGTAAAGTACGTGTGCCACGTTTTCACGTGCAACGTCTTTAATATCACCAAAGTATAAATCAACGTCGACTTTACCTGAACCGGCTTCGTCAGTCAGCATTCCAGGATGAACGATAGTGTGTGTCAGTCCGGAATTTCTTAAATGAACATCTGCATGGTGTTTTGCGATTGTATATGGTTTAATCTTAGCAGCATCCGGGGTATCGAACGCTTCTCTTCTTGAGTCCCAAGTTGAAACCATAACGAAATGATCAACGCCTGCCTGTTTACTTGCGTCAATTGCTTTTACTGCACCGTCGAGGTCAACGATAATCGTTTTATCGGCACCTGTGCTGCCGCCTGAACCTACTGAAAAGACAACCTGTTCAATGCCTTTCATTTTCTCTGCCAGTTCATCAACTGAATCTTTTTCAACATCAATCAGTGTTGCTTTCACATCTTTATTCTCAAGATCCGTGACTTGTTCTTCTTTACGAACACCCGCTGTAAAATCGATTGAATTTTGTTTAAGCTGCGCAACGAGGTGAGCTCCGACCCCGCCGTTTGCACCAATAACTAAAATACTCATCTGCATACACTCCTTTAATGTGTTTATATCTCCAGTCTAACTTAAAAACTTTCTGAAAAGCTTGGTTTTTGCTTCAGTAAACGGCGCATAGCGTACAGGAATATCAATTACTGTACTGTTTTTCACGACACTTTTCTCGTGTGTAAATGTGTCGAATGAATATTTACCGTGATAATGCCCCATGCCGCTTGCCCCAACACCGCCAAATGGCATTTCATGGTGTGATAAATGCATGAGTGTATCGTTCACACAGCCGCCGCCAAATGAGAGGCGTGACAGCAGGGCTTCAGTATTGCGCTCATTCTCCGAGAAGATATAGAAGGCGAGAGGCTTAGGCAGCGTCTGCTGGTAAGAAATAAGATCTTCAAGATTCTCGTACGTAATAATCGGCAGTAACGGCCCGAAGATTTCTTCTTCCATTACTGTCGAACCAAATGTACTGTCCGGCATAATTGCAGGTGCAATCTTTTGCGCTTGTGCGTTTAAACTGCCCCCGAGCACCATTTCATTTTCTAATATGCCTGATAAGCGTTTATAATGCTTTTCATTAATAATTTCAGGGTAGTTATCGCTGTGTTCAGCATTGCTGTAGCGTTCTTCAATTTCACGAAGCATCCGGTCGATAAATTCCTGTTTCTTAGAGCTGTGAATGATTACATGGTCGGGAGCGACACATGTCTGTCCTGCATTTACAAATTTACCCCATGCAATCCGTTTAACCGCAACATCTATATTTGCAGTTTCATCAACTACAGCGGGACTTTTGCCGCCGAGCTCCAATGTGACAGGTGTCAGTGTTTCACTTGCTATGCTCATAATTTCTTTGCCGACGCTGGTGCTGCCTGTAAAAAATATATAGTCGTACTGCTGTTTATTAACTTCATCATGCGGTGTATCCGCAGGCGCACAGTGAACATATTCTTCGCTGAAAGTATAATTCAATATCTTTTCGATAATTGCAGCTGTATGCGGACTTGTTTCAGAAGGCTTAACGAGTGCACAATTGCCTCCGGCAATCGCCCCAATCAGCGGCATAATTGTTAAATTAAAAGGATAGTTCCACGGTGATAAAATAAGAACCACACCGTAGGGGTCACGGTAGATATAATTTTTAGCCGGGAAACTCATCATTGAGCCAGATACTTTTTTTGGTGAGTTCCAGCTTCTGAGATTTTTAATAACGTAGTCAAACTCTTTATAAACGATACCGATTTCTGTCATATAGGCCTCAGCTTCAGATTTACCAAGATCTTTATTTAAAGCTTCCAGAATCATTCTTTCATTAGTCTGAATGGCACTCTTCAGCTTCTTTAACTGGCGTATGCGGAAGCTGACTGATTTTGTATGGTTTTTATAATAATATTTACGCTGATTTTCAACAATCGATTGTATCGACATGTATAATCCCCTCTCAAAAATATATTGTAATATCTGCTATTCCCTTTTTACGTTTATGATAATTAGGGTATACATTATTATTCCCTATTTTAATACATATAATGATTTACTTAAAATAAAGAGGAGCGGATAATTCATGATTGAGTTTAAAAATGTAACAAAACGCTATGGCAGTAAAACAGCTGTCGAGGATGCAAGCTTTAACATTAAAGAAGGGGAGTTTTTTGTCTTAATCGGCCCATCGGGAAGCGGGAAAACGACAACTTTGAAGATGATTAACAGACTGATTCCTTTAACTGAAGGGTATATTTATTTTAAAGATAAACCGGTGAGTGATTATGAAGTCTATGAAATGCGGTGGGATATCGGCTATGTGCTGCAGCAGATAGCATTGTTCCCGCATATGACAATCGGTGAAAATATTGCACAGGTACCGCAGATGAAAAAATGGAAAGAATCGGACATAGATAAACGAACCACTGAACTGATGACGATGGTCGGCCTTGATCCGGATACATACAAAAATCGTAAACCGGCTGAACTTTCAGGCGGACAGCAGCAGCGTGTCGGTGTAATTCGCGCACTCGCAGCAGACCCGCCGGTCATTTTAATGGATGAACCATTCAGTGCTTTAGATCCGATTACGAGGGAAAGCCTGCAGGATGATTTAATAGCACTGCAGCGGGAAATTAAAAAAACAATTGTCTTTGTGACGCATGATATCAAAGAAGCAATGAAGCTCGGCGACCGTATTTGTTTATTTAATGAAGGCCGGGTTGAGCAGATTGGTACGCCTGACGAGTTTTTATCGGCTCCAAAAAATGATTTCGTGAAAGAGTTTATAGGATATCAGCAGGAAGAAAAAGCAACTGTCGGAGAATTTGTCAGTGGGCATTCACAGGCAGTTAATAATGAAGAATATCCTTTCCTGGAAGAAGATACGAAAATTGAAGATGCATTTAAAGTATTTGCTGAACACGAGACAGTTGCAGTGAAAACTAAAACCGGAAACAAACTGCTGAACAGGCAGGATGTCTTTAAGCATTTATCCGCGAAGCGTGGTGACAGTGCATGAATACATTTTTAGAAACACTTAATTCACGTAAAGGCGAGCTGCTGTCGACTTTGATAGAACATATTCAAATATCGTTTATCGCGCTGTTAATTGCGGCTGTTATCGGTATACCGCTCGGCGTTGTTTTAACGAAAACGAAACGTACGGCAGAGGTCGTCATTAATGTCGCAGCAGTACTGCAGACTATACCGTCCCTGGCATTGCTGGGACTGATGATACCGTTATTCGGTATCGGTGTGGTGCCGGCAATTATCGCACTCGTTATTTATGCGTTACTTCCGATACTTAGAAACACTTATACAGGTATAGCAGAGGTGGATGCATCGCTCGTTGAAGCAGCACGCGGAATCGGAATGAAGCCGATGAGAAGATTGATGAAAGTAGAGATGCCGATTGCAATGCCGGTAATTATGGCTGGTGTCCGTACAGCGATGGTGCTGATTATCGGTACTGCAACACTGGCGGCACTGATCGGGGCTGGGGGTCTCGGTGATTTAATTCTCTTAGGTATCGACAGAAACAATACACACCTCATATTAATCGGGGCGATACCGGCAGCATTACTTGCTATTCTTTTTGATGTTATTTTAAGAGTGATTCAAAATCTGTCGTATAAAAAAGCAGTGACACTTGTTGGAACGATATTCATCGCGATTCTGCTCGTGGCGTTAGCACCGTTATTAACTAACCGCGGTGACAGTATGACAATCGCAGGGAAACTTGGTGCAGAGCCGTCGATTATTACGAATATGTATAAAATCCTGATTGAGGAAGAAACAGAGTATAACGTTAATGTTGAGGACGGTCTTGGTAAAACATCATTCCTGTTCAATGCACTGGAGTCTGATGATATCGACGGCTATCTGGAGTTTACCGGAACAGTACTTGGTGAACTCGTCAATATACCGCCGGAATCAAATGAAGCTGAGTCGGTTTATAATCAGGCAAACACTGCCCTTGATGATCAATTTGACATGACAATGCTTGAACCGATGGCATTTAATAACACATATACACTTGCTGTGAAAAGAGACTTTGCAGAAGAGCACGGACTCGAAACGATTGGAGACCTCAGGCAAAT
>CANRKV010000005.1 GCA_947631305.1 uncultured Jeotgalicoccus sp. | reverse complement strand
CATTATGTGCCGGGGATGATACATAACGACACTTTATATATTTCCGGACAGTTATCTTTAGATCTTGAGACTGGCAAAATAGTCGCAGGCGGAATCGCTTCTGAAACAAAAAGAGCACTCGAGAATATGGAGTTAGTATTAGACGCAGCAGGCTTAACGAAAGAAGATATAGTTATGGTCAGATTATATACATCAGATGTTGAGAACTGGAATATCATCAATGCCGAGTACGGCAAGTACTTCGGCGATCACAAACCCGCCCGTGCGGTTGTGCCGACAAGAGAACTGCATTACGGCTGTCTGGTAGAAATTGAAGCTGTCGCAGCGGTAAAATAATCATAAACATAAGGGGATATAGTTATGAATTATAAAGAAATAGATACACCGGCATTATTAATTGATGAAACTGTACTTAATAAAAATCTTAAATATATGAGCGATTATGCAGCTGAACAAAAAGTTAAGCTGCGTCCGCACACGAAAACACATAAGATGCCGCATCTGGCGCTGAAACAGACTGCGCACGGTGCAGAAGGCATTACTGTTGCCAAAGTTGGTGAAGCGGAAATAATGGCCGTATACGGGCTGGACGATATTTTTATCGCCAATCAGATTGTAGGAAAACAAAAGCTTGAAAGAATTAAGAAACTGTCAGAACAGATTAATATTTCATTTGGAGTCGACAGCATTCATCATATAGAAGAGATCGATGAAGTATTTGAAGGTGCTTCTAAAAAAGCGCAGGTGCTGATTGAAATTGAAGTCGGCGAAGAACGCTCCGGTATTATTGAAGAAATAGACTATAAACTATTATTAAACAGTATCCGTGCTTCTAAAAACGTTGAGTTAAAAGGTATTTTTTCTCACGACGGACATACGTACAAAGCAGTCGACAAAGATGACTGTTATGATTTATTCATGACAGCAACAACACGCACACTGCATTTCGCGAATGTTGCAAGGGATATGGATTTCGAAGTTGAAACAGTAAGTATCGGTTCAACGCCGCCATTTATGTTCGGTTTTGATATACCTGAAGGGGTTACTGAAATTAGGCCGGGAACTTATATTTTAATGGACGGTTCACAATCCAATGCCATTGATTCATATGCGCATTCGGCAGCGAGCGTCTTAACTACCATCATCAGCAAACCGACAGCGGAACGTGTCATTACGGATGTCGGTGCAAAAGGACTGACAGCTCAGTCACGGAGCAAAGGACTGACAACGACGGAAGGCTTCGGTAAAATTAAGGAATTTGAAGGTGTCCATGTTCACGGTGTCTTCGATGAACATGCGATTATCTATAATCAGGAATTCAGTAAAAAAGTAAGCATCGGCGACAAAGTGCGTATTATCCCGAACCATATTTGCCCTGTTTCTAACCTTTATCATAAAGCATATATTGTTAATGACGGTGAAGTCGTTAAAGAAATCGATATTGCAGCACAGGGTAAACTTCAATAAAATATAAAAAAGTATTCCAGTGATTTAATATCACCGGAATACTTTTATTTTTAAGCATTACACCCCGCGAGGTTTATCCTCGTCAGCATATGCCTCAAGATCTTCCTGATATTCTTCAAGAGAACTTTCTTTGTAGTTCTTCATACGTTCTTTATCAGGTGTAATAGATAATCCTAAATACTTACGTTCATTATTTGCATCTTTGTAGAAGGCAATCATCATCGCAATAACGATAAAACTAAACGGCAGTGCGGCGATAATTGCAGCAGACTGGAGTGCGTTCAGTCCTGTTTCCCCACCTGCAGCAAGTAATGTAAATGCGATGGCAGAAAGTGAAATACCCCATACGAGTTTAGTTTTTGCTGATGGTGTTAAATCACCATGCGACGTCTGCATACCGAGAACAAATGTTGCCGAGTCTGCAGATGTGATAAAGAATGAGCTAACCAGTAATATAGCGAAAATAGATAGTATTGTACCCATTGGGAGCTGATCAAATATCGCAAACAGCTGCACTTCGGTCGCCATATTGAATATTTCAGGGTTATCAAGACCAGTCGAAATACCTGTTATACCGAATACGCTGAACCAGATAATTCCAATGACAGTCGGTACCATTAAAACTGCAATAATGAACTCTCTGACTGTACGTCCTTTAGAAACACGGGCAATAAATATCCCGACAAATGGACTCCAGCTCATCCACCAGCCCCAGTAGTAAATTGTCCATGAACTCAGCCACTCTGCTTTTTGAGGATTCAGAGGAGCGACGTCAAAGCTGTTATAAATAATACTGCTTAAGTAACCGCCGGTTCCTGTAGTCATTACGTTTAAGATCATCATAGTCGGTCCAACTATTAGAATGATGGCAAAAAGAAGTCCTGCTAAAACCATATTTAAGTTACTTAAATACTGGATACCTTTGCTGAGACCGCTCCATGCACTGTACAGGAATAAAATTGTTACAACTGCAATGATTATACCCTGGGACAGAAGACCAACAGGAATGCCGAGTAAATAATTCAGTCCTCCGTTAATCTGCATTGCACCAATACCAAGAGAAACAGCAACACCAATCACTGTTGCGAATACTGCAAGTACGTCAACAACTATTCCAAGCCAGCCGTCAACGAGATTGCCAAACAGCGGACGCAGTGATTTGGACAGAAGACCAACTTCACCTTTTCTGAAACTTGAGTAGGCAAGTGATAAACCAACGATGCCGTATATTGCCCATGCATGAATACCGTAATGCAGAAACGTTGAGCGCATAGATTCTGCCAGCGCTTCTGTAGTGCCAGGGTCAGCTGTCGGCGGTGCCATAAAGTGAGCCATAGGTTCACCAGCACCGTAGAATACAAGACCAATACCCATACCGGCACTGAACAGCATTGTAATCCATGAAACAGTATTAAATTCCGGAACATCATCCGGCTGACCGAGTTTCAGTTTACCGATGGGACTGAATACTAAAAATATACAGAAAAGCACTATGGAAGTGACGAGTATCATGTAATACCAGCCGAAGTACTCTGTAACCCATGCGGATAGAGCACCGGAAATTTCACCAAACTGATCGGGGAATATCGCCCCTATAATAACCAGTAATCCTATAATAATCGCAGAAAACACAAAAACATATGATATTTTATTTGACTTCTCAGACGATGTCGAATGATTTGTCATTACTTCACTCCTTCTTTCGATTTTTTGACACAACGTGTAAATAATAACAATCTATATGTAAGACTTCAACCCGAAAAACGTTAAAAGTCCTGTTGTGCCGGCAGATAATACTTTATACATAGCCGTATAGCCGGCTTCTAAACAAAAAAAAGAGTAAAATCAAGACGATTTTACTCTTTATATACTTCGGTTATTTATTTGTTAACAATACAGCTGATTTAAATAATGTTTGTACAGCTGGCAGCATACTGTCTTCATTAACATCAAATGATTCGTTGTGATGCCCTGCTGCAAGATCTGTACCGAATATGCAGTACGAAGCCTGCCCGCCGTTTTCCTGTACGCGGTTAATGAAAAATGTCGCATCTTCACTGCCGCTCGGCTTGTTTTCTTCGAGCTGGGTAATGAGATTCTCACTTTTTGCAGCGTCAACAAGCACTGCAGCAAGTTCAGTGGAACCTTCTGCACTTTTTCCTTCGCCGACAGTTTCGATTGTGTAAGCTACCTGAAACATCTGTGCAGCACCCTGAATAATAGATTCCGCATACTGTTTCATATAATCGTTTAACTCACTCGTCGTGCCCCTTGTTTCAATTTTAAGACTCGCACTGTCTGCGATAACATTGCGTCCGCTTCCTGCGTGCAGTTCGCCGACATTAATACGTGTTGCTCCGCCTGAATGGCGGGGGATTGCATTTAAGTTAATTACGGCATTAGCAGCAGCCAGCATGGCATTTTTACCATCTTCCGGCTGTCCGCCTGCATGCGATGCAACCCCTTTAAATGATACGTCGAGTTTAGTTGTTGCAAGGAAACCGTTATTTGAACCGAGGAACTGATTGAAAGGTACGCCGGTGCCGATGTGCGACGCGATAAAGTAATCTGCATCATCGGCAACACCCGCCTCAACCATTGAACGTGCACCGCGGGTACCTTCTTCAGCCGGCTGGAACAATATCTTAACAGTCCCTTTTAACTCATCCTTATTTTCCATTAAGAGGGTAGCAAGACCGAGGCCGATTGATGTATGAACATCATGGCCGCAAGCATGCATTTCATTATTTACCGAACGGAACCCTTCCTTTAGAGGGATATGATTACTCTCCTCTGATTCATAGATGGGCAAAGCATCCATATCAACCCGGAAAACGACAGTCGGCCCGTCAATACCCGTGTCAAGCGTTGCAGCAATCCCTGTATAGCCTTCAGCAACTTTATCCAGATACTCCGGGACAGCACCGTTTTCTTTGGCCCATTCATAATGAGCTGCTGTTTCTTCCCCGGACGGTTTACCCATTGTGAAATCGGGATTCATTACTTCTCTGCCGATTTTAATATCGTAGCCCAGCTTGTTCAGTTCATCAGCTACTATTGTAGATGTGCGCATTTCCAAAAATCCAAGCTCAGGGTACTGGTGAAAGTCCCTGCGCCAGTTTATGAGCTGTGTGTGTAAAGACACGTTAGATCATCTCCAGATTAAATTATTGTACTCTGTCTTCTAAGAACGTATATACTCCCGGTCCAAGCGGTAATCCTGTGAAGTAGAACACTCCAAGCAGAATAATCCATGCCAATAAGAATATTAACGAGTACGGCAGCATAATCGACATGTAAGTACCGATACTTGCGTTCTTATCGTACCGTTTCATAAACGCAAGAATAATAACCATATACGGGAACAGCGGGGTAACAATATTTATAGATGAATCCGCAATACGGTAAGCGGCTTGTGTAAACGCAGGGTCATAGCCGAGCTGCATAAACATCGGCACGAAAATCGGTGCTTCAATTGCCCACTTCGCAGAACCTGATGTAATCAGGAAGTTCAGCAATGCTGTAAACAGAACGTATCCGATTATTAGTCCGATACCTGTAAACTCAATCTCTTGAAGGAACTCAGCCCCGTTTACCGCGAGCCATGTTCCGAGGTTACTCCAGTTAAAGTATGCGATAAACTGTGCGATGGCAAAGACGAGAACGATATAACCGGCCATATCTTTAATGGATTCGGTCATATAATACGTCGCATCTTTTGTAGATTTAATTTTGCCTGTGGTAATACCGAATGCAACACCGATCAGAACGAAGAAAATAAGTATAATCGGCACGATACCATCGATAAACGGCGACGGTATAATGCCGCCTTCTTCATTCGTCAGCGGGCTGTTCGGCATAAGAATAACACCGACGATAATCCCCCAGTAAACAACTCCGGTAATAACTGCAGCGATAAGGCCTTTTTTAGCATTAGGAAGCTCTTCAGCGTTTTCATCTTCAAGACTTTCACCTTTATATTTACCGAGACGCGGCTCGATAAAGCGTGAAGTAATCAGCCCCCCGATAATTGTCAGCATAAATGTGGAAACAATATTGAAGTACCAGTTATCTACAGGTGTAATTACGATTGTGTCATCGATTAAACGAGCAGCTTCTGTAGAAATACCGGATAAGAGCACATCTGTTCCGGCAATAAACAGGTTGGCAGTGAATCCTGCACCTGCACCGGCAAAACCTGCAGCCAGTCCGGCAAGCGGATGTCTGCCGAGTTTATAGAACACGAGTGCGCCAAGCGGGGGAACAATTACCGCAGCAGCATCTGATGCGAGATTTCCCATGATACCGACGAACACTACTGTATATGTAACGAGAAATGGCGGTGATTTTAAAATTGTTTTGCGGATTGCGTAATCGAGCAGGCCGACTTTTTCAGCGAGTCCGATACCGAGCATCATAGACAGAACTAGTCCAAGAGGAGCAAATCCTGTAAAGTTGTCGAGCATGGAAGTCAGTATGAACTGCAGTCCTGCGCCTGAAATTAAACTGTTAATCGGCAGTTCTTCTCCGTTCCCGGGATGTATTACCGAAGCATCAAACAGGCTTGCGATCCATGAGATTAAAATAATTAGAAATGCGAGCCCGAGGAATAATGCGAACGGATCCGGAAGCTTATTTCCGACACGTTCTACAACGTCCAGAAATCTTTGAAAAAAACTTTTCTTCTTTGTTTTAGCTGTCAATGAAAACCCTCCCAAATTTATTTGCTTTGTTGGTTCCGGTATATACTTTTACAAGTATAAACAGGATATAAAGAGTTTACATAAATTTCAGTCAATTGTCTATGCTGTATTTTTCATGCCGCCGGATAAATGATTTTAATATACTTATAGATGGGTTTTTATTATACTGATAAGTATAGAAGAAAACGGCAAACAGTAGGAGGCAGACCATGAAGATAGCATATATCGTTGACAGTACTGCGAGTTTATCAGATGAACTGGCGGGCCGTTCAGATGTATTCCAGGTACATTTATCTGTAACTTTCAGAGATGGATCAATTTTTAAAGACACAACGGATGAAGCGGCGCTTAAATCATTTTATCAGCGTCTGGCAACAGAGAAGGAAATTCCAAAATCATCACAGCCGCAGGTCGGCGAATATTACGAAGTTGTCGAACAGATAATTTCAAAAGGATACGATACAGTTGTTGCCATTCATATCGGGAAAGGCATCAGCGGAACGTATCAAAGTGCTCAAATGGTTTTAAATGAATATCAGGAAGAAGGAAAATTAAATTATCATCTAATAGATTCCAACGGGACATCATTTATTATAGAGCATCTTCTTGAGCAGACAATCGAGCAGATTGAAAAAGGAATTTCAATTGAAGAAACTGTTCAGAAAATCGAGAAGCTTGTTGAAGATACTCAAATTTATTTAGTGGTCGATGATTTGAACTATCTGGTCAGAGGCGGCAGACTTGGAGCAGGAAGTGCGTTTATCGGCAGCCTGTTTAAAATTAAGCCTATCGTTTATTTTGCGGATGACGGTAATGTGAAGCCTTTTGATAAAGTGCGTACGAACAGCCGTGTTGTTAAGCTGTGGGAATCACTTATCGAAGAAGCAATGGATAAGTTCAACGGCAAGATTAAAATTGCGATTGCCCATGGTGATATTGCAGAAGAAGCACATCAGATCAGAAAGAAATTTGAAAATATGTATCCGGGTATTAGCTGCCGTGTCGGTTATTTAACACCTGCACTCGGTGTGCACGGCGGTCCCGGCAGTAAGGGTCTCGGCATCCTGCCATATTTATAAAATGAAAACCGCGGAGCTCCTATATTAAATAGGAGCTCCTTTTATTACCGAAAATGAGGTGGAGCAGATGAGTGAACGAAAACTGATGAAAGATTACTTCGATATAGATCTTGCCCGGCATTATGCAAAAGATATCAGTGAAATATATCCCGAATTTAACGGTGAGGCCTTTATCAGCAGCACCGCAGCGGAAATTGCTGACGGACGTATGTCTGAACGCATTCAGGTATTCAGTGAACAGCTGAAGAAATATTTGCCGGATGATTATACTGAAGCAACGGACATTATTATAGAAGTACTTGGTCTTGAAAATGATGAATTTTATTTTCCGTTTGAGAAAATGTATTACTACAGAGCACTGCCGAAGTTTGTCGAAACATACGGCCTCGATAATTTTGAACAGTCTATGAAAACAATAGAAGAAATTACAAAACGTGATACAGCTGAATTTGCTATACGTCCGTTTATTCAGGAGGATTACGATAAAGTTGAAGCGGTATTCCAAAAATGGGGTAGCAGTGACAACGCTCATTTAAGAAGGCTTGTGACTGAAGGAACGAGACCGCGTCTGCCGTGGGCGAAAAAGCTTCCATTTTTAAGAGATGATGTACAGGAAAACTTCAGGCTCTTAAAACCATTCCTCGATGATTCTTCGAGATACGTCGAAAAATCGGTGGCTAATCATTTAAATGATATATCGAAATATCATCCTGAAGAAGTAATATCATTTCTCAAAGAGAATATTAATGAGGTATCACCTTTTATTGTAAGAAGAGCACTCAGAACACTTAAGAAGCTTGAAAATGACAATGCCCTTCGATTACTTCAAGTATTAAAATAATGAAACTGCTTTTTAATCATCCTTTAATTATTGCTTAACTGTCCGTTAGTCCGCCGCGGATATACTATGAGTAACAAATAAAACAAACCGCACAAAAACAGCGGAAAATAATTGGAGGATGATTGGAATGAAAATGAACAAAAATCTTTTACTTGGCGGCGTATTAACATCAGCATTAGTTTTAGGAGCATGCGGTTCTAATGTAAGTGCAGACGACATGGAATGGGAAACTGAAGAACGTAACGGAGCTGTAACGGTTAAAGATAACGTGGAAACTTCAGCGGGTACATCGGCTCAGGAAGCAGTAGACAAAGCACTTAAAGAATTCGACGGGACAGTGACTGATGTTGAATACGATGAAGACGACGGTGTCTATTACTACGATATAGAAATTGAAAACGGCAATGAAGACTTTGAAGTAAAACTTAATGCAGAGGATTTAAGTGTTATTGAACAGGATTTAGACCGTGACGACAGAGATGACGACCGTGATGATAATAATGACGATGGCGATGACAGAGATGACCATGATGAGGACAGAGACGATAACGACGACAACGAAGCAGAAGCGGCTGAGAAAAGTTCTAAATCATCAGCTGATAACAAAGGAAACACAAAAGCTGCAGATGCTTTTACCGGAGATAAATCAGCAGAAGCTGTTGAAGCAGCACAAGAAAGATTCGACGGGATCTTAGAAGAAATCAGCTATGAAGAAGATGACGGTGCATACTACTATGAGGTTAAGCTTGAAAGTAAAAATGAAGAGTACGAAGTGAAATTGAACGCGGACAATCTTTCGGTACTGGAAGAAGAGCGTGAAGATGAAAACAGCGAACGCAGTTTCAAACGACTGGAAGCAGCGCACGAGGAAGCAATCATTTCATTAGAAGAAGCTAAAGAGACGGCAGCGAAAGCTGTGGACGGTGAAATTGATGAGTGGGAATACGATGCGGATGATTTCAAATATGAATTTGAAATTGGCGGCAATGAAGTGAAAATCAATGCGAAAACAGGCGATGTAACAGAGATCGATGACTAATATTATAACGCCCTCCGGGGCGTTTGTTTTTATCTTGTTTAAATCGAGAGACTGCTTTGTACATGGTATAATTACAATAATAAATGAATATTGTGAGGCGATATCATGGAAAAGATACTAATAGTGGAAGATGATGAGAAAATTGCGCGCGTCATTCAGCTTGAATTGGAATTTGAAGACTATGAAGTCGATATTGCATATACAGGAAAAGAGGCACTGGAGAAATATGAAACAGGTGACTTTTCGTTAATTCTGCTGGATGTCATGATTCCCGAACTGAATGGTTTGGAAGTGCTGAGAAGAGTCAGACAGAAGAATCAGGAGATTAAAATTATAATGCTCACAGCAAGAGATGCTGTTATGGATAAAGTAAGCGGCCTTGACTCGGGGGCCAATGATTATATGACAAAGCCTTTTGAAGTTGAAGAACTGCTCGCGAGAATTCGTGTACATTTAAAATCAGCATCGGCGAGTGAAGTGAAGACCGAAAGCATTAAGCACCGTCACTTGGAGATTAAACCGCTGGCCCGGGAGGTTTACAGTAACGGTGAACCTGTCTATTTAACTCAAAAGGAATACGATGTTCTGCTTTATCTGATAAACAATAAAAACCAGGCACTGTCCCGCGATCAGATTATCGATGCAGTGTGGGGATATGATTATTTTGGCGATACGAATACTGTGGACGTATACGTGCGCTACATTCGTAAAAAGCTCGATACAGACAAACCATCACTTATTTCCAGTGTGCGCGGCATTGGTTATATTATAAAGGATTAATTTATGAAACTCGGAACAAAAATACAGCTGTATACGACGGTAATGATCGCCATCGTTGTTATACTGACTAATTTGCTAATTTACTTTTCCTATAAACATTATTCGCTGGAAGCAGAAATGGGACAGCTCGAAAACCGCGGAAATAACATCATTACTGAAATACAAACAGCACAGGCGAGCGGAATAAGCGGAGAAACGGTGCTGCAGTATTTCTCGCTGTCTGACGGTTATATAACGATGCTGAACGAGCAGGGAGAACACATTGTCAGAATTGCGACTGAGGAAAGCTACCTTGAGCTCAGCCAGCCGTACAGTACTTCACAGTATGCAGATACGCTATCGTATAACAATGAGCATTTCGTAATGATTTCAATGCCTGTCATTTGGGAAAATGGTGAAGTCCACAGTTTGCAAATATACGAAAATGTCTATTTTTTATATGACACCTACAATATATTGAAGTGGATTTTAATAATTTCATCTGTCATTCTGCTTGTTCTTGTTTTCATTTTAAATCAGGTGATTACAAATTTAATTACGAATCCGATTAAGCAGCTGGTCCGGAGAATGAACGATACAGAAAATGTCCGGCGTTATAAAACAATACCGGTCAATAAATCAGATACGCTTGAATTGAAAATGCTCACAGATTCTTATAACGATATGATGCTGACTTTAAAAGCACATGATGATAATCAGCAGGCATTTATAATGAATGCATCGCACGAATTAAAAACACCGCTGACGGTCATCAGTTCATATGCCAGAATGCTGGAACGTTTCGGTAAGACGCGTGAAGATCTGCTTGATGAAGGCATTACAGCGATTTCCGAAGAAACAACAAGAATGAAGTATTTAACAGAACAATTCCTGAGTTTTACAAAAGTAACGCATAGCGATACAGATCAGGACAAGGAATATATACCGGCAGTACAGCTGATTGAAAGTGTTGCATCACGGCTTGAAAAGGTATTTAAACGTAATATTAATATCGCTTCAGGTGGAACGGATCCGTATGTTTATGTGTACCCGCCGGCATTCGAGCAGCTGCTGAGGATATTTTTGGATAATGCGTATAAATACAGTACGAAAAATATTGATGTCAATATCGAAGAAAACGGCGAGTCGGTTATTATCGCTGTGCGGGATTATGGAATCGGTATCCCGGAAAATGAATTAGATGATATTTTCACCCGTTTCTACCGTGTGGATAAAGCGAGAACCAGAAAGTCAGGCGGTTCCGGACTCGGTTTATCAATAGCGAAGCAGCTGGCTGTAAATAATGATATTAAAATCTCTGTAGAGAGCGTAATTAACAAGGGAACAACATTTAAACTAACGATGAAAAAGGAGGCTGAAGATGGCGAAGCGTAGTAAGATAATAATCGCGCTTACGGGACTCATTGCAGGAATAGTTATAGGCGTATTGTGGGTCAGCTTCAACCAGCAGGATTTTATCTCTGAAGATGAAGCTCGCGCTGTTGTCACAGAACGTTACGGCGGCTCTGTTGAATCAGTATCTCTGTCCGATGATGATCGGTATTTTGTAATTAACTTAAAAGGCAATGCGGCGACACACAGTATCACTGTAGACCGTGAAGATTCCAGCGTGCAGGGGATAAAGACTGTTGCAGAGCATACAGAAGCTGAAAAGCCTGCTGAAGAACAAGAGCCTGCTGCTGACAAGGGAAAAAAAGAGCAGCAGACAGACAAAGAATCTGAAGCTGAAAAGGATACAGAAACTGCAAAACCTGAAGAAAATACGAAACTGACAGTTGAAGAAGCGGTAGAAATAGCAGCAGGTGAAGTCGGCGGAACCAATGTATATTCTACATGGAGCGGTGAAGGCAGCGCACGTGAATATTACATTTTACAGCTGGTCAATGATGACGATGAAGGGGCACTGATTGCAATTAATGGAATTACGGGTAATATTAATAAGGTAATATGGCTTGAAATAGATGATGACTATGAAGAAATAGAACAGCTGGTTTATGAAGCAGCGGAATATGCAAATATGTATGACAGCAGGTATATCGAATATGATGATGAGTATTTTGAGGATTAAGAGCCTGCGTTGACAGAGAAGTTAATAAGTTATATAATTTGAAGAATTTAAAGCGCCTGAGGAGTAATATCATGACTAGAATGGAAGAAAGTTTGAAAGCTTTTGTCGGCATTAAGAGAACGAATGACATATTAGAAAAGTTAGTAAAAAATGATGCCCAGCAGTACGGACTGAATATTAGCGAGTTTGCAGTTATGGAACTTTTATATCATAAAGGACCGCAGCCGATTAATCGCATTCAGGAACGGATACTCATTGCAAATTCAAGTACGACTTATATACTGGATAAATTAGAGAAAAAAGACTATATTATCCGGGAACGGGATGAGAATGACAGGCGCAGTATGAAAGCCGCACTGACTGAAGAAGGCGAAAATCTGATTCGCCGTATTTTCCCGGCACACAGCGAGCTTTTAACAGGTTTGTTTTCTGCACTAAGCGATGAGGAACTGAGTGCCTTTAGAGAAATGCTTAAAAAAATCAGTGCAAGTGCACACAACAATTAATAATACGGCGTTATTTAAGCGATACATTAATATGTGTCGCTTTTTTAATATTTCAAACTGTTCTATAGTAAGAATAATAACTATACGAAAGAATGTGTAAATATGTTGGAACTATTACAAAAAGATGAGTTTGAGCAGTTATATGCATTGATGGATGATTCATTTCCAAAAGCAGAGATCAGGAATTTTAAAGGGCAGCGGGAGCTGCTGGAAAATCCGCACTACAACGTATACGTGCTGAGGGAAAATAGTGAGATTCTCGCATTTTTTGCCGAATGGGAAAATGAATCATATCGCTTCATAGAACATCTTGCAGTAAATGAGAAGTTCCGTTCACAGGGACTTGGTTCAAAAACACTTCAAGCTTATAACGCACTCGGCAGTAAACCCGTTGTACTGGAAGTAGAACCGCCGGAAGATGATATACAAAGACGCCGTGTAAAATTTTACGAGAGAAATGGTTACCATTTATCCTCTTACAGTTATGTTCAGCCTGTCATTAACGAAGGATACGAGAGTGTTCCGCTCGTTATGATGACGTATCCCGAACCGCTTAATAATGAGGAACTTGGGCATGTTAAAAACTGGCTGGATCAGACAGTTTATAAATCGTAAGTAAAATTTTACCGGGGGAATGGAAATGGAATATATAGAACGGGGAACCAAAAATTATAAACAGACAGCACTTGCTTTTTTCGCCGCAGGATTTAATACGTTTGCGATCCTTTATGTAGTACAGCCAATTTTACCTGATTTAACGGAATATTACGGCGTCACACCGACGGCAGCGAGTTTATCGCTTTCTGTAACGACGTTTACTCTGGCAATCAGTATGCTTATTTTTGGTTCCATTTCAGAAGCGGTGGGCAGGAAAAATATTATGATTGTCTCGATGCTGACCGCCTCGGTATTATGCATACTCACTGCCTTCAGTCCGACATTTGGTTCATTGATTGTCATGAGGGCACTGCAGGGCGTCGCACTTGCGGGACTGCCGTCTATTGCAATGGCGTATCTCGGAGAGGAAATTCATCCGCGCAGTTTGCCGGGAGCAATGGGCTTATACATAAGCGGTAATGCACTCGGTGCGGTATTTGGACGTGTTCTAGCAGGTGTTACTGCCGGATTATGGGGATGGCAGTACGGCCTGATCGGTGTGGGTATTGTCAGTCTGATTGCTACGTTTATTTTCTGGTACGCACTATCTCCGTCAAAACATTTCGTGAAAAGAGAGTTCAATGTCAAAGATTTGTTTAAATCATTGACTGAGCATTTGAAAAACCCTCTGCTTATTATTTTATTTTTAATGGGCTTTCTGCTCCTTGGAACGAATGTCTCTCTTTATAACTACGTGTCATTCGTACTGATTGAAGATTTTAATATCAGCCAGACTATTGTCAGCTGGATATACATGATTTTTCTCGTCGGCGTACTGAGCTCGATGATTTCAGGAAATCTTGTTTACAGATACGGCAAAGTAATGATGCTGTATACAGGTATTATTGTGGCGATTGCTGGTCTCATTATCGTCTTAATTCCATCCGTATGGACGATTGTTGCCGGACTGATACTATTTACATTCGGATTCTTTATTGCGCATTCTCTGACCAGCGGCTGGGTGGGCAATATTGCTCACAGCAATAAGGCGCAGGCATCATCATTGTACCTGTTCTTCTATTATACAGGTTCAAGTGTCGGGGGAACGCTGGCAGGGGTGTTCTGGATGCAGAACGGCTGGCTTGGAGTATCCTTGATGAATATAGCTTTCCTGGTATTGTGCCTAATGCTGTTCATGGTGTTTTTATATCTCCTGAAAAGGCGAATATGGCACTTCAAATAAAAAAACGCCCCTTTATGGGACGTTTTTATTTTATGCAAAATATCCTTTAATTGATTTTACTTCTAAGAATTCTTCCATACCGTAGTCACCCCATTCACGGCCGATACCTGACTGCTTGTATCCTCCGAACGGCAATGTGCTCGGTCCGCCGCAATCGTTAATACTAATTGTGCCGGCTTCAATGGAACGTGCAACGTGCTGAAGTTTTTCCTTGTCTTTTCCGACAACGTAGCCTGCAAGACCGTAAATAGTATCGTTGGCAATACGGATTGCTTCGTCTAGATCATCGTAAGTGATAACACTCATTACAGGACCGAAAATTTCTTCCTGTGCAATAGTCATGCTGTTGTCGACATCTGTGAATATTGTTGGTTTAACAAAGTACCCCGTATTCAGACCTTCCGGTTTACCTGTTCCTCCGTAGTACAGTGTCGCGCCTTCTTGCTGACCTTTTTCTATATAGCTCTGAACCCGGTCGAACTGAGTCTTACTAATAAGCGGGCCGACTTCCATACCTTCTGCTCTGGGATCGCCGACTTTTACGGCACTGATTTTTTCTGTCAGTTTTTCTAAAAATTGATCTTTTAGTTTTGCGGGAACGATAGTACGGGTCCCTGCTGTACATACTTGTCCTGTATTTCTGACGACTCTGTTTACTGCAGAAGATGCTGCTTCATCAAGATCTGCATCATCTAATATGATTAACGGGGATTTGCCGCCAAGTTCCAGGGCTACTTTTTTGAAATCAGATGCTGCTTTCTCCATAATACTTTTACCTGCACGGCCTGAACCTGTAAATGACATCATACGAACATCAGGATGTTCACTGAGCGGTGTACCGACATTCTCACCATCGCCGTTAACGAGGTTAAAGACACCTTTTGGTACGCCGGCTGCTTCAAAAATCTCTGCTAAAATACACGCTGTAACCGGTGTTTCCTCACTCGGTTTCAATACTACCGGAGAACCTGCAGCGAATGCCGCTGAAATTTTTAATGCTGTCTGGTTGGTCGGGAAATTCCACGGTGTAATTAAACCGGCAACCCCGATACTTTCTTTAACAATCAGGGCATCATCACGCTGCTCTTCAAATTCAAATGTATCCAGTGTTTCTGCAGCAGTTCTGAAATGATTCAAACCTGCAGTATAGTGAGAGTTTTCCGAGACGGAGAGCGGTGAACCAAGTTCGTTGGTAATCGTCTCAATTAAATCGTCTTTTCGTTTCTCATACTCATCGGCAATACGTTCAAGCATCGCCTGACGTTCTTTAACCGGGGTACTGCGGAAATCCAAGTACACGCTATGTGCTGCAGCAACAGCTTTATCGACATCTTCCGAGTTGCCGCTTGCGACAGTCGCAAATACTTCTTCTGTCGCAGGATTGATTACATCTATTGTTTCACTGCTCGCGCTGTTAACCCATTCTCCATTTATAAACTGTTTATTATAATTAACCAAACTGAGTCCCTCCAAATTTTACATATAGTTTTATTTATCCTTAAAACTGTTTTTCGAAACAAAAAATATATAAAAAAAACCTGAAGAGAATATCTTCAGGTTCAATAATTATTTACGGAATGTTTCAAAGAAACTAAGCGTGTTTAAACCGAATAACTGTAATGCGTTTTTACTGCCTTCGTAGCCATGTCCTGCTCTCAGGTGTTTAAAGATAGCAACACCGAGTACGCCATTAATCATTAATACTCCGAGACGTGTAAAAGTTTTACCGAGGAATGACAGGAACAAGAAAATTGAGCCGATAGCTTCAAAATAACCGGCTGCTTTCATCTGGTCATTGTTGACGTTGAATTCCGATTCAAATTCTTCACCCATATTACCTTCAGCTTTAATTTTGTCGAGACCGCCTTCTATGACTTTCGATCCGACATATAAATTAACTAGATATTTTAACATTATGGTACCTCCTGATAAATAATTTGAAAAACTTCACAATTATTAATGTATCCCCATTTTAGCATAGAATTAAACATAAAATTCCAACAATTAAAATTGACTAAAAAAAATTCATATGGTAACTTAACCTCATTGTGTTTTCGTGAAAGGCTTTTCATATAACCATTATATATAGATAAACATTTGGGGGTTTTGACAATTGACGAGCTGATAGGTATTGGTCTGCTGCTGGTTATTTTAGTATTTTTCACTTTATTTACTCACTTTGCACCATATGGTTCTAAAGTGATGGGTGCCTTTGCAGGTGCCGCAATTGCTACATATTTAGTTGAAGCATTAAATTCATTTGTCATCGGTGATCTTTTCAACTTAGAATTCTTTCAAACTGCTGGAACCGTTGCCGGGGGACTGGACGGAACAATAGTCGTTATGCTGGTATGTCTGGCGATGAAAGTTAACCCTGTTAACTCGGCAATATTAGCGGCAGGCTTTGGGGATATGGGACTGATTCCGGGACTGTTCGCAGCATACATAGTTTCTTTTGGAGTCCTGTGGCTGCAGCGTATTATTCCAAAAGGCCTGGATTTTATTATAGTAATTTTAATCGCTTTGCCGATTATTCGTCTAATGGGCTTAATTATTACACCCCTGGTCGACAATTCATTACTTGAAATCGGGGCGATTATACAGACTGCAACAGACACAAGTCCGCTTCTGATGGGCTTGATGCTCGGAGGAATTGTTACAGTAGTTGGTATTTCACCGCTGAGTTCAATGGCATTAACTGCATTACTCGGTTTAACGGGTGTACCGATGGCCGTCGCGGCATTATCAGCATTTGCTTCTTCTCCGGCAAGTGCATGGCTATTTTATAAACTTAAAATCGGGGATTTAAAATCAATAATTTCGGTAGCGATTGAACCGCTGTCGAAAGCGGATCTGATTACTGCAAATCCGCTGCCGATGTACGTAACAAACTTTGTCGGCGGTGGGTTATCAGGTATGGTAATCGCTATGTCAGGCATGGTAAACGATGCTCCCGGTACGGCAGCACCGGTTCCGGGACTTCTGGTAATGTTTGGTTATAACCCTGCAGGACAGGTAATAATGTATGCGGTAATTTGTGCAGCGATTTCACTAAGTGTTGCAATAGCCGGTTCATATGTATTTAGAAATACTAAAATTTATAATAGTGAAGTACTTAAAGATTAGTCAAAAAAAACGCCGGGCATCTGCCCGGCGCTTTTTTTACGTAAAATCATATACTATTACTTTAATAATATAATTTATATGGTTCTTATTGCAAAGATATGTACGAAAAAAACCGAGAAAAATAAAAATTTTGAAAGTATTGTGACACATTGAAAGTAGAGAAGAACTGGAGAGTAAATAGTGTTATATTGGCAATGAATATACAGAGACTAAAAAGGAGTGACTGTCAAAATGGCAGACAATAAAGAGAAACAGACAAAAGGGTATAAGCCTCTCTGGATTATCGCGGCCTTTCTGGTATTAATTATTATTAACTTCTTACCTGCGCCCGAAGCACTGGGTACAGTAGGTTTAAGAGCACTCTCCGTGCTGGCTTTCGCAGTTATTATGTGGGTTACTGAAGCAGTGAAGTATCCGGTATCCGCAGTAATGATTGTCGGGCTGCTTATTATTTTACTCGGTCTTTCACCGGTTCCGGCAAACGAAGTCGGCGCAACACTCGGTGTACCGGACGGAACGGATCAGTTCGGAACGAGCAATGCACTTTCACTGGCATTCTCCGGATTTTCTAGTTCAGCACTTGCGTTAGTTGCAGCAGCACTGTTCCTTGCAAGTGCGATGCAGATCACGAATCTGCATAAACGTCTTGCACTTTATGTACTCCGCATTGTCGGCAATAAAACGAATGCGATTGTACTCGGAACAATTCTCGTATCAATTTTATTAGCCTTCTTCGTACCGTCGGCAACAGCAAGAGCAGGTGCGGTAATTCCGATTCTAATCGGAATGGTTGCGGCATTCGGCATGTCGAAAGACAGCAGACTTGCTACATTGCTCATTGTGACAGCTGTACAGGCAGTATCAATCTGGAACGTTGGAATTAAAACTGCAGCAGCACAAAACCTCGTTGCTGTAGGCTTTATTAACGAAGCAATGGGACAGGATGTATCATGGATAGAATGGTTTATATATGCAGCGCCATTCTCGATTATAATGAGTATTCTTCTGTACTTCGTAATGACACGGTTCTTTAAAGCTGAAACGGATGAAATCAGCGGCGGACGCGAGCTGATTGATCAGGAACTCGCAGTACTCGGACCGATTAAGGCGGTAGAATGGCGACTAATCGCCATCGCATCACTGCTGCTTATCTTTTGGGCAACGGAAGGCATTCTGCACCCGTTCGATTCATCATCAATTACATTAATAGCTCTTGCACTTATGCTGTCACCTAAGATTGGTGTATTTACATGGAAAGAAGTCGAGGGAACGATTAACTGGGGAACAATTATCGTCTTCGCCATCGGTATCTCACTCGGTACAGTACTGCTTAGAACAGGGGCTGCACAATGGTTATCAGACGTAACGTTCGGTGCCATGGGTCTGGATGCATTACCGCTTGTCGGGGTCATTGCACTGGTCGCAGTCTTTAATATTATTATTCATCTCGGATTTGCCAGCGCTACGTCGCTCGCCTCTGCATTAATACCGGTGTTTATCGCGCTGACAACAACACTGAATATGGGTGATTCGTCACTCGGTTTTGTGCTCGTTCAGCAATTTGTAATCTGTTTCGGATTCCTGCTTCCTGTAAGCGCACCGCAAAATATGCTCGCTTACGGTACAGGAACATTCACAGTAAACGACTTGCTGAAATCAGGTATTTTCCTGACAGTTGGCGGTTATATTCTGATTGTTATTCTGTCTGCAACATACTGGCAGTGGATTGGCTTACTGTAAAATTAATATAAAAAAATCGCTCTCTTTGGAGGGCGATTTTTTTATATACCTCATATTTAAATAATAGAGGCAACGTAAAATGTAATCACCGATAGTAAAATCGATGTGATAACTAATGCATACAGTGGTTTTAATGCTTTTTCTCTAATTGATTGCAGCGGCACGCTGAGTCCAAGTCCAACCATTGCCATGACCATTAACAGAGTCGTCAGCTGATCAATTACTGCACTTAAACCTGCCGGTATCGTAACGAACGTGTTCACAATTGCGATTAGAACGAAAAAGAATAAGAAGTATGGAATATCTACTTTACCTTCGGTTTTTTGATGCTGTCTCCGTGAAACGAAATACATAATCAGGAAACTGACCGGAATTAACAGGAAGACTCTGCTCAGTTTTGAAAGCAGGGCCATCGCCATACCATCATCATTTGCACTGCCTCCTGCGAGAACAACCTGTGCAATTTCGTGAAGGCTGAGCCCGCTCCATATACCGTAGGCAGCATCATTCATATCGAATAATGGTCCGATAAAAGTATAAGAGAGAGCGAAAACTGTACCGACGATGGAAATTAAGCCGATGCTTATTGCAGTATCTTCTTCTTTAGCTTTAATAATAGAACTCACGGCAGATATTGCAGCGGCACCGCAAATACCTGTACCAGCTGCCAGTAAAAACATAATTGATGAATTCGTTTTAAAGTACTTATTCAGCAGATACATCATCAGGAAGCTGAACAGTATAACACCGATACCGAGAAGTATCATAATCCAGCCATCATTAATAATTAACTGCAGGTTCAGTTTAAAACCATATAAGACGATAGCAAAACGCAGTAATTTTTTGGCTGAAAAAGTAATTCCGGGCCGCAGACTTTCCGGATAGCCGAGCGTCTGTCTGTAAAAGACGCCGATAACGAGAGCAACTGCCAGTGCTCCAACACTTGAAATAATCGGAAGTTCTGCAAGTACAATACTTATAACAGCGATGATTAGTGTAAATAATATCCCTAAAATAAATGGTCTGTTGAAATATTTATATATCATTTTATACACCTCGTTCATTAATATTAGCATTTAATAAAGATAGTGGGAATTAGTAAAATATATAAGACAAAATTTGTATGAAAACAAGAATATTCTAATTATTGGAAGCGGTATTATGTTAAGATGATTGGTAAGAAAGTAAAAAAATTGAAAGGGGACTAATTTTATGAAAAAGAATTATTGGTTTTTACTTATGTTTTCTGCGGTTCTGCTTGTTTTAGCAGCATGCGGAGGAGAATCTGCTGATGAGGAAGAAAGCGGTGAAAGTCCAGGAGATTCAGCTGGGGGAGATGACTGGGTTGAAAATATTACATTGCTTACCGGCGGTGAAGCAGGGGTTTACTTCCCGTTAGGTGTAGCAATGGCTGATATTATTGATTCTTCTTTTGACAATGTCAGTGCAACGGGAGTATCTTCCGGTGCTTCTGTATCTAACGCAGAACAATTGAATAATGGCGAAGCGCAACTTGCACTTGTACAGAACGATATCGCATTTTACGGTGCTGAAGGGAATAATATGTTCAGTGAACCATTGGACAATTACAGCGGAGTATTTACGATTTATCCTGAAACAATTCAGCTGGTTACTTTAGCAGATTCAGGAATTGAGTCGGTAGCTGACCTTGAGGGGAAACGTGTTGCTATCGGTGATATGGGTTCAGGTACTGAAGCGAACGCTACTCAGATTATCGAAGCTCATGGTATGACGATTGACGATGTTGATGCACAATCTTTAGATTTCTCAGATGCTTCAACTAACTTACAGGATGGGAACGTTGATGCTGCATTTGTTACTGCAGGAACACCAACTGGTGCGATTCAGGAACTGAGTGCAAGTGCGGACGTTAAAATTGTAAGCTTCGATGAAGATGCGATGAATAATCTGATGGAAGAATACTCATACTATACTCAAGTTGATATTCCAGAAGATGCATACGACAACTTTGACAGCACAGCTTCTACAGTTGCAGTACAGGCGATGCTGATTGCTTCAAATGATATTTCTGAAGATCAGATGTACGAAATGACTAAAGCGATTTTCGAAAACTTGGATTCAATGGCTAATGCTCATGTACGCGGAGAAGAATTATCACTCGATACTGCCGAAGATGGTATGTCGATTGACCTGCACCCTGGTGTACAGCGCTACTACGATGAGCAGCAGTGATTAAATGAGTAAAAATAATTATAAAAAGGCATTGCACATACGCAATGCCTTTTTATCCCTTACAAGTCTGTTTATCTTGCTGGAATTAGCATTGTTGTTTCAAATTAATCAGCCGGTAAAGATTATTATTGAGGACATGAGTACTGAAGAAGAGCTGTTTGTACAGGAAGTTGAATATGGCGAACGTTTTGAAGTGAATTACATTCACTCGGTCGAACGCTCTCCTGTGAGCGAAATTTTTGAGGTTCGCAGTGATGGTATATATACGATGGAAAGCCGTACAGAATCTTTTGGAGCAGGTATGCCTTATGAAGGTGATGATGTTGAAATAAAGGATGGGACATTTATCATCAAAAATATTAACCGTAAGGTACACGGAGGAACATTGCGTATTAGGCCGTCCTCAGTTTTCCCGCATCATATTATTATCGGGAAGACAGATATAGTAATTTCGGATGCGCCCTATAAAGGTAAAAATTTAGAAGTGAAATTAATTAAAAGTTATTTTAGAGGTGATTAACCAATGGACGCTAAGGAACAACAGAAAATGATTCAGGAATTAGAGGGAAGCGACAGAGATCTTGGCAGGAAACTGACGATACTGGTTAGTTCGATTTCCATTCTGCTGGCCGTTTTTCACCTTTACGTTGCAGGCTTCGGTTTGCCGGGTATCGGTTCGAAAACATTTCTGATCATTCATCTTACACTGGCACTAGTACTGGTGTTTTTAATATTCCCTATTAAAAAAGGAAAAGGACAAAAAACAATTCCAATATACGACTTTATTCTGTCAGGAATATCACTGGGATTAGGAATATATTTAATACAGCGTCAGGATGCACCTGAAATAATGTCTGCACGACCGACAGAAATTGATTTGATTATCGGTGCATTGTTTATCGTTATAGTCATTGAAGCAACAAGGCGTGTTGTTGGTTTGCCGCTCGTAATCATTGCATTGATTGGTATCGGTTATTTCTTTGCCGGAGAATTTTTACCGGGACAGTTTTACCACAACAGGGGTGATTTCTCGAGATTCGTCTATGAAATTACATACAGAAGTAACGGTATTTTTGGAACTCCAATTTATGCTTCAGCACAATTTGTATTTATTTTTATACTGTTTGGCGCAATACTGGAATCGACAGGTGCCGGAAAAATGTTTATCGATCTTGCTATACGCGGATTTGGTAAATATAAAGGCGGTCCTGCCAAAGCGAGTGTTGTGGCAAGCGGAATGATGGGAAGTATTTCAGGGAGTTCGACTGCAAATGCGGTAACTACCGGAACATTTACAATCCCATTAATGAAAAAAGTAGGATTCCCGCCGCATGTGGCAGGCGGTGTTGAAGTTGCGGCTTCCTCCAGCGGGCAGTTCCTGCCTCCTGTTATGGGTGCTGCCGCGTTTATAATGGTTGAGTTTACAGGTATTCCATATTTTGAAATTATTAAGAGCGCTCTGATACCTGCACTGCTTGCGTATGTAGGCATACTGTTCATGGTTCATTTTGAAGCAAATAAACATAATATATCAGGAATCGATAGATCTGAAATGACGTCGGCAAGAAAACTTCTGCTCAGTCAAGGTTACTTGATAGTACCAATATTAATATTATTGTATTTCCTAGTAGTGGAAAGAGCATCAGTTAACGCTTCGGCATTCTATTCAATTATCGCAATGATTGTTATTGCATTCTTCGCATACCGTTTTAAAACGAGTATGGGACGAACGATAATATTTGCTGCAATACTACTGGCAATTACTTTTTCGATGCAGTACTTAATCGTCTTTGTGAATCAGGGACTTGTAATATTTAATGATGCGCTCGGTCTGAGCCTGTTCAATACTGAGACTATCCGCTGGCGCAGTCCAATATTTACAATGGTGCTAGGCGGAATTATTGTCGCACTGCTCTTTGCAGTCTTCATGAAGATGACAAAACGGGATGTGACACCTCAAAAATACGGGTTCACGCAGCTTCTTGAAGGTTTTGACAAAGCTTCAAGAAACGCTTTAAGCATTATTGTTGCCTGTGCAACAGCAGGCATTCTGATTGGTGTAATTACAACGAGCGGATTATCGACGAAGTTCACAAGAATAGTCATCAGTTTTTCAGATACGATTGAGGGCTGGCTGCCGAACTTTATGATTACCGATAATACTCAGCTTTATATTGCACTTGTTTTGACAGTATTTGCATGTCTCCTCTTAGGTATGGGACTTCCAACTACAGCAACATATGTAGTGCTTGCAGCTGTTATTGCACCAGTTCTGACAAATATGGGTCTGCCTGTCATTGTGGCACACCTGTTTGTACTGTACTACGGCGTACTTGCCGATGATACACCGCCGATAAACCTTCCGGCATACGCGACCGCTGGTATAGCGAAGGCAGGGCCGATAAGGACCGGAGTCCAGGGCTTTAAATATGACTCCGCAGCATTGCTGCTGCCGTTTATGTTTGCTATAAATCCTACGATACTGCTGATTACAGATGCCAGTGCGCTGGAAATGGCCTGGGCGATTATAACAGCAGCGATAGGAATGGCTACATTCGCATCATTTATACAAAACTTTATGTTTGTGAAGTATAATATTGCAGAAAGAATACTTGCAGTCATTACAGCGCTGTTGTTCATCCAAAGTGATTTGGTTACAGATGCAATCGGTTTTGGACTCTTCGTCCTGCTGGTTCTGTATCAGCTGTATAAAAAGAAAAAACAGGAACCTGTTACAGCTTAATAAAACAGCAGAAAAA